>CAJWSE010000001.1 GCA_913046275.1 uncultured Phycisphaerae bacterium
CTTCAATATCTTCATTTTCAATGCCCCACAAAAATTGTACATCATTTAAAATTTTATTATTTTTATTATCATTAATTATGAAATTAATGTTTTCTTTTTTACTGTTTTGTATATAAAGATAAGGAATTTTTCCATTTGCATAAATGAATGGTGCCAATCCAATAGCATAATCAATATCAAGCAATTTTTCAACTACATGATGCCAACCAATGTCATTCACAATAGGGCTTATATAATCCATACGACTGACTGTGCATACATACTGGTTAAAGTTGTGATGTTCACCTAGCTTCTCAAAACCGCTGTGCAAATAGCCAATATGAGGGGTGGCACGAACCACTCGTTCGCCATCAAGTTCTAAAACCAATCGAAGAGTCGTATGAGTCGCGGGGTGCTGAGGACCAAAATTTAAAATCCATCGATCGGAACATTCTGCCCGCCCTTGTAGCTCGTCAAGTGTTTCGATATCTAAATCGTACGCTTCAGTTATTGGTGAAAGTGTATAAGGCATTTAGACCGCTCATTATAGTCCAATGGCCCCTCATTGTGCCCAGCGCACTTCCTGGCACAACGGCTGACATAGCGTTTTTTGGCACGTTTTGCGTTTTAGCTATACCTTTGATAAGCGTAGTCCTCTTTAGACGCGAAAGATGGCGCCCATTTTCTTGCCCATGAGCACACTTGCCCCAATGAGTGTGACCGCAAGTAGTGCCATTCCCCAAACTCCCATTGCGCTGGCAATATATGGGCCATCGCCAAGCCGTTCGAATAGTGTGTAAATCGCTTTTGTAATTGGATAATGTGATTCTCGTTGAGCCAAAATAAGTGAATCAGAAACTTCAAGCATCGCAAAGCTAAATGCCAAAAGTCCTCCTGCGATAAGGTTTGCCATGATGAGTGGAATAATAATAGTACGAACTGCCCGTATTCTTCCAGCACCAAGATTCATCGCAGCCTCTTCAAGCTCTCCACTAGTCTGCTCAAGACCCGCAACCGTCGAGCGCACAACGTAAGGTAGTCGCCGAACACCATATGCTATAACTAGCAACAACATGGGGTTTGGGTTTGCGCCCAGCACATCAATAAATCCTTCTAGTGGATCCCCTTCACCAAATGGCCACCGCAATGTCATCGCAACATAACCAAATGCCATTACGAGGCCTGGTACCGCAAGTGGTAACATTGACAAAGCATCAAGTAAACTTCGGCCGCGTATTTTTGTTCGCACAATAATATAGCCAATTAAAATACCAATAAACAAATCCATTACAACAGCAAGGCTTGAATATAACAAACTGTTACTAATGGAACCAACTGCCAGTTTATGGCTAAGTGCACCTTCAAAATGTTCAAACGTTAAACTTGTCGGCAGAATAGATTTATACCAAGAACCTTCTACGGCAAGACTTGTAAATAAAACAGAAATATGTGGTAAAACAGCTAAACCAATGACAACAGTGAATGCCAACATGGCAAATGAACCCCTCCAGAAACTGAGCTTCTCTGGTGATGATTGTACGGAGGCTTTTGAATACATCGCATAAGCTTTACCTCCAAAAACCATTTTTCCAAGTAGGTAAAACATAATCGCAGCGAATAGCATGACTGCGGTCAATGCGTACGGTTGCTGAGATGTATTCATTTCCTTGATTCCATTGAAAATCTGTACTGGTGTAACCATTTGATAGTCAAACATCAAAGGTGTACCAAGTTCAGTAAAGGACCAAATAAATACGATAGTGGCACCTGCAAACAAGCCTGGCCGAATGAGTGGTAAAATAATTTCTCTGAATCGTCTCCAGGGCGAAGCGCCAAGATTTTCTGCAGCTTCTTCAAGGGCTGGGTCTAAGTTTGCTAATGCAGCTGTGGCATTCAAATATAGAATTGGATACAGGTGCAATGCTTCAATAAACACAATTGCCCAGAAACCACCATTTCCAATAAAATCATATCCTTCAGAAAGCCAACCCACATCAACAAGAAGAGTGTTGATGGCTCCATATTTGCCAAGAAGATGATGAAGTCCTATTGCTCCAACAAATGGCGGCAAAATAAGTGGGACAAGCACCAAAGCTGAAAATACACCCTTGAAAGGAAATGTGTATCGAGCAGCGAGCGTGGCAAGGGGCAGGGCGATAATAAGGCACACAAGCGTAGTACCCACCGCAATGCCAATGGCATTTAAGAATCCATCGCGGAGTGTCGGATCTTGGAAAACCATCATAATATGATGAATGGTAAATCCACCATTTTTACTTTCAAAGCCGCCTTGAACAGTCAGCCAGATTGGATAGAGCAAAAATGCTGCAAAAAAAGCAAACAGGCCAACCATAATAAGATTTGAAGGGAGATTCCTCCGACGCATCTAAGCAGTGTAACGTTTATGACCAGTAGGAGAGCAATAGTAAAATATCAGATACATCAACAAATCCATCCCCCGACAAGTCGGCTGGACAGTCACCAGAACATGCGCCCCACCCAGCAATAATGATGAGCAAATCATTAACCTCAACAATACCATCACCATTTAAATCACCTGGTATGCCATCTTGCGCTGAGAATAACCATCCAGCACTAAAAACTCGTGCACCACCAGTGTTGTCTGCACGTCGAACCTTCAAAACATAATCTCCAGCAGCAAGGCCTTGTATGTAAAGGTGCTCAACAGTATCAATCTCGCTTTCACTCACAACATTTCCAGAAATAAATGCGTCCAAGCCGGAAGAACCTACTAGGGAGGTTGGCTTACCCCCGTTGTAATTCATCAACTCTATGTTGATATCAACCAATGAGTAGCTCTCAAAACCACTATTTACAGCTTGATGCCAAGTCACAATAATCGAAACTTCTTCCGATGGAGCGACTGTTGTAAACCGTATGTATTTACTTTGGCTGCTTGAAAGTGTTGAAGTTTCCCATCCTGCATTCAGCGCTGAAACAAGTCCATTAGTTGTAGTATCCGATTGATGCTGTCCGCTAGTAAATACAAGATGAGATCGATCAATGTTGGCTGTTCCTACACCAAATTTTTCGTCAATAGGTTGATTGGTTCGCCCGCGATTTACTCCACTAAGAATTGGGTTGTTGGACCAACCTGATTCATGTTTTGCGCCAGTTAACAAAACAGATTTCATAGTCTCAGAAAAGTTTGCAAAGAAATTTCCTGATATTTTTGGATGCGTATCCCGCGTTTCACCTAGCAAAGCAACGACTGCAGACACCACACCCGTCGCGTAACTTGACTCATTCTGATCCGCAACAATTAATGGTATTTGCATGCCAGACTGATCATATCCGGGAGGCACTTTCCCAGAGAGATGATTGCCGTTAGCAAGTCCAACACTAATTCCATTGAAACCAAATGACATCAGCGGAGAATGGGAGCTTTCATTTGCAACGCCATTTATCATCATTACATTATGTGAATCAATCGACCAGTCTGATCGCCGCAGGACCTGTCCATCATTAGCCACACTGCCATAAGAACCAATCCAACTGTTATTAAAAAGTTCAACATTCCCTGGTGGTGACAATGGGTTACTTCCCGACCCAAAACGTAGATATTGACTTTGGGTCCAACCTTCTGCGTTGTACAAATGAATAGTGTCAACATTCGGTGCTAAACCCACATTTGCATCTGTACCGTACATTCGTTTTCCAACAGCCGTTGCATGTCCAGATGGGCCAGATGAACCGCTATGGAGTATAAATGACTTTCCAGCGAATACAGCGTTATTAACATCAGGCGCATAATTTTCACCAGACATTGCTTCAATTTGAGCCACTTCTATTCCAAAGCCCGTCGGCGTATTTTCTACACCGATACGCTCAATCAACGCATCAAGACCATGAATTTCTGATGTATCTCCAGATGTACTGTTGAGAATCAAAAAAGACATAAAAAAAGCAAATAGATGTATCAAATGTTTATGCACTATTTCTCCACCCAAAGGGTAGCATCTGCGCGTTTGAAATCAACGTCCTATATATAAATTGCGGTAGGCAAAATAGAATAACTAGATTAATTTATCGAAAGTAACGCTTCGACAGAAGCCAAAATCAATTGTTCTTTGGCAACATCGCGGTTTACGGACATCCAGAAGGTTCCTGGTACTTGTTCCCAGGGTTCTTGAGCAGGAAGCACTGTTGTCCTTGATTCACTTCGTAGTGACCAAGTGTCACGACGAATTCCTTGCGTATATTTCCTGTCTACATAAACCCAAACGCGTAGTTCCATTGGACCTGTGTACGATGTTAAATCTTCCCCAGAAGGGGATAGATAATCCGGGCCCCGTAAGCTCTCTAACTTTTCGATTTGCGTTAATGACTGTTTAACGGGGGTAAACTCAAATCGGGCTGCACGCCTTTGGAGAGCAAGCGTGTTTTCAAGCCCTTGGCGCGATGTGGCAGCCTGTGGTTTCCATGGCTCGACTAAACTGCCCGCAATTACAGAATCTGTTGAAATAATACCGCCTCGACGGTCTAAAAGAACGGCTTTCATACCTTCTTGCCCGGCAGCTTCGACTGCAGCATCAAAAGCAACTGCATAATTCGAAGAATCTATCATAAGCACATCAGGGCCCCCCTTATGAGTGCTACAGCTAGCTAAAAGAAGCAGAGGAATAATAATACGCAGTCGCATGGACTGTAGGATAGCGATAACAATACTTAAAAGGGCGTTATATGGCTTTTTGTGTTTGTTTTTTGACCTTTTTGAAGTACCCTTAAATATGAAAAATCGTTGCATCTACACACATTTTGTGACGAAAATGTCCATAGAGAACTTTTATGCATATCGGAAGAACATGTTTACTGGTGATGTTATCGCTCACCTCAATTGCAATTGCACGCCCAAGGGGTGGTCAAGAGCAAGTACAAACAACGGAACATGATTATTATCATCCGGGTTCTCAGCCTGACCCAGTAGGTTACGATTTTATTGCGGTCAGTCGATTTAACTGCATCAACTGTCATCAGTTTGAAGATGATGCTAACCCTGACGAGGTCGTTCCACCATATAACAACTGGGTTGCAAGCATGATGGCCCAATCATCAAGAGATCCAATATTTCATGCCGCAATGACGATTGCAAATCAAGATGCCAAAGATTCTGGCACACTTTGCATTCGTTGCCATATGCCAGCAGGATTTATAAATGGGCGTGCAATGCCTGCAGATGGGTCAGCATTAATTGAAGACGACTTCGATGGTGTTAGTTGTGATATTTGCCACCGAATGGTTGATCCAATATTCAGCATACAAAATCCTTCCGAAGATATTGATATTCTTGCGGACCTAGCTGATGCTGGGGATCTTCCTTGGCAACCTGGTAATGCTAGCTTTATTATTGATCCTGCAAGAAGCAGGCGCAGCCCCCTAGACGATGATTCCATTGTAAATATGCATAGTGTGCCAATGTTGGCATCGCCACACCATGAAGAATCAGCGATGTGTGGAGCATGCCACGACTTATCAAATCCAATCCTCTCGTTGCAAGAAGATGGCACGTTTATGCCGAATGCAATGGATGCTGCACATCCAAGTGGTGATATTCACCAAATGATGCCGGAGCAGCGAACCTACAGCGAATGGTTGAATTCCTCCTTTGCACAAGATGAAGGCGTTGTGTTTGAAGATGGTCGCTTTACTGACAACAACGGTGGGGATGCTGTAAACAGTTGCCAAGATTGTCACATGCCTGCAAATCCGGGGGCGATTTGTGTATTCTGGGAAATGGACGATGTGGGTTTGCGCGATCATGTACCCGAACATAGTTTTATTGGGTCAAACAGTTGGGTACTTAGAGCTGTTCGCAATTTATACGATGATTTTGAAACAGGATTAAATGATCAAAACATTGCATTAAACCATACACGTACTCAATTACTTATGCAAAAAGCATCGGATATGAATTTAAGCATTGATGATAGTTTCATAAATGTTCGTATTACAAATATGACTGGTCACAGTTTGCCTACAGGTTACCCCGAAGGCCGGCGTATTTGGTTAAATATAAAATTCCTAGATGGCAACGGGGACATCGTTGAGGAGCGTGGTGCTTATAATTGGGATACAGCAGAACTTAGTGAAGACACTAAAATTTACCAAACAAAAGTTGGAATGACTCCAGAAATGGCAAAACTTACAAACTTGCCTGCAGGTGAATCGTTCCACCTTGTTTTGAATAATGAAGTCGTTTCAGACAACCGAATCCCGCCAATGGGCTTCACAAACGCAAACTTCGAAGCGATTCAGTCTGCGCCCGTTGGATACAGTTACGAAGATGGGCAGCACTGGGACGATACGAAGTTCTCTATCCCTTCTTCCTCAGTACAAGCAATTGCAACCTTATATCACCAGACTACCAGTAAGGAATACATTGAGTTTTTGCGCGATGCAAATGTCACTGACGATACTGGGCAGATTGCTTACGATCAATGGTTACTGGAAGGTAAGAGTGCACCAATTGTAATGGACAGCATGATGATTGACATTGAAAGTAATCCTATTCCAGGCGACGTTAATGGTGATGGGGTGGTGAATGTCAGCGACTTACTTATTATGATTAGCGAGTGGGGTGCGTGTGGAAATCCTGATGATTGTCCCGCAGATGTTACTGGTGATGGATATGTTAATGTCTCTGATATTCTCACTGCCATTGGAAATTGGGGTTAACAATGTTTAAGTCGAAAAATTAGATCATTAGTTAAACAAAACATTGGGGCCTTGAATAGAGGTACAATAGTTATTCGATGGCATCTGGCGCGAGACACTTTTTAACATTAAATGATCTCTCATCTGAAGAGATGATTAAGATTATGCTTCGTGCGGGGCATTTTCTAAATATGGAAAATAGATATGAACCAAATTCACCTCTTGCGGGGAAAATTGTTGCAAACATCTTCATGGAGAACTCCACAAGAACACGTTGTAGTTTCACCATAGCAACGCACCGCCTTGGCGGTAATGTGGTTGATCTGATGGGTTCAACAGCAAGTACATCAAAGGGTGAAACACTTATTGACACCGCGCTGAATTTAGAGGCGATGGGCGTATCTGGAATCGTTGTTCGGTGTTCTGAAGAAAGAGGGCCATGGGACATCGCGCAACATGTAGGGGTGCCTGTCATAAATGCAGGTTCTGGAGCAATGGCTCACCCTACCCAAGGCCTTCTTGATGCTTTAACTTTAACAAGATACTTTGGCACAAACGACCTCTCTCAAAAACATATAGCTATCGTTGGTGATATCAAACACAGCAGGGTTGCTCGATCAAATATCATTGGATTGCAAAAACTTGGAGCAAGAGTAACACTTGTTGGCCCAGAAGAATTGTTGCCTAATGATATCGATTGTAATACCTCTAGTGATTTCGACGCTACGCTATCCGAGATCTCTGCGTGCATGATGTTAAGAGTGCAATTTGAACGTAATGCAAAAATTAGCCAAGATTACCATGAGAAGTATGGACTCACAGAGGAGCGTTTCGCCAAATTTGATGGAGCAATTCTACATCCAGGACCTATGAATCGCGGATTGGAAATCGATGACAGTGTAGCGAACACTGAAAGTGCACCGCGCAATTTAATTCTTTCGCAAGTAAAAAATGGTGTAGCTACTCGCATGGCCATTCTTGAACAACTGATTGGATAAGAAAAGAGCAACAGATAACATGGAATTCAAAACGATTATAGAACCCTTCCGCATCCGTCAAGTCCAAGCCGTTCGTTCAACAACGCGTGAAGAACGAATTGCCGCTCTTGAGAATGCTGGGAACAATGTTTTCCTATTAAAAGCGGAAGATGTTTTGATTGATTTACTTACGGATTCCGGAACAGGTGCTATGTCCAATGAGCAGTGGGCTGGAATGATGCGAAGCGATGAAAGCTACGCTGGCGCAGATTCATACTACCGCTTTGAAAAAGCTGTGAAAGATATCACTGGTTTTAAACATATCATTCCTACGCATCAGGGACGGGCTGCAGAACGTATCTTGTTCGGTGCTGCTGTTCAAGAAGGCCAAGTTGTTCCAAACAACACCCACTTTGATACAACACGCGCCAATATAGAAGCGCGTCTTGCTACCGCCGTAGACATTCCAACACCCGGAAGTCATAACACTCAAAGTATTGCACCATTTAAAGGGAATATGGATGTTAGTGAATTAAAAATAATTCTTGATCAATGGTCCGACAAAGTGCCAATGGTTTTGATGACTATTACGAATAATTCTAATGGTGGCCAGCCTGTGAGCATGGAAAATATTAAAGAAGCAAGTGGACTTTGCGCAGAACGCGGGGTACCGTTCTTTATTGATGCATGCCGTTTTGCTGAGAACTCATGGTTTATAAAAATTCGTGAAGAGGGATATGAAAATAAAACCCCGCTAGAAATCGCTCAAGAAATATTCTCCTATGCAGATGGGGCGACGATGAGTGCGAAGAAAGACGGCATGGCAAATATGGGTGGATTTCTTGCACTAAACGACGACACACTTGCTGAAAAATGCCGCTCAATGTTAATTCTGACAGAGGGATTTCCCACTTATGGTGGACTTGCTGGATATGATTTAGAATCAGTTGCTACGGGTTTATATGAAGCGTTACGCGAAGATTATTTAGCGTACCGCGTTCGAACAGTGGCGTATGTTGGTGACCGAATGAATGAAATGGGCATTCCAATTCTTCAGCCACCAGGTGGACACGCAATTTATCTTGATGCAAAAGCGTGGCTTTCACACATCCCACAAGAAGGCTATCCAGGATGGGCATTAGCAAATACGTTGTACCGTGAGGGTGGTATTCGTGCAAGTGAAATTGGCAGCGTAATGTTTGGCCAACAACCTGATGGTACCGAAAAGTTTTCCGACAAAGAACTCGTTCGTCTTGCATTTCCAAGGCGCGTCTACACCCAAAGCCATATTGATTACGTTGTTGAAGTGCTGCAGTACATTAATACAATTAAAGAGTCTATTAAAGGAGTGCGAATTAAAAAGCAGCCAAGCGCTCTGCGACACTTCACAGCTGAATTTGAGAACTTAAATTAAAGTTAAATTTCAGAGAGTGGCATGTCCGTAGCAACCTTGTTTGTATTTATAGGTAACTGAACATCTAGCATGCCCACAATACCCGAATCTGCCATCCGTATTCGCACTGTTGCCGCATTAAATATTGTTGTTTCCATATCGTGTATCAGTGCTTGCAAATTCATTGCAATTTGCCCTTCGGCTTGTGCATCACCAATTGGTTGAATAGCTTGCTCGAACAACTGAAGCACGTTGTTGTCATTCTCAAATACACCTGCTTTTTCAGCCCATGTTGCAGCTGGTAAAAAAACATCTGCCCTCTCGGTTAATTTATTTTGAATCGTATCAATTAAAATCAGCGTTTGCTCGTCCCCTATATCGGGAGTATCCCAAGATTCTGGATAATTTCCTGTGATAACTACTGTATCCGTATTCCTAGATTGCAGCTTCCACTGTTCATAATCAAGAACATTGCCAAGTGCACGTCGAACGCCTCTTGCGTTTGGTGCTTTTTCACCACGTACAGTAAAGCCACTTTTGAAAGTTTTGTTTTTACCATTGTTTGGAACTGGTCCTACACCGATAACTGCGTTTTTATCTATACCTCGAATAAGTTCGCCAAGAAGCCACGCGTCTTCGCAGGAAAGCATTGGACTTACTAAAAGTGCAATCTGGGTCGCATGTTGCATCTTATCTGCAGCCATCGTTTCGGCGTCTTCATTCATATCAACAACACGAAACTCGTCGTATACAAACTTCCAGCCATAGCGCACTTCATCTGTAATCCAATACTGATTCACTTCCATGTTTGTTCTAGGTTTCAAACGGTAAATTTGGTTTTCATTGTGCTCAATGTTGATATTGTCGCCACTACTCGTAATAGGGTCTATTGATGGCGTTGTTTTTAAGAACCATACCCGCTGTTTGAACATAAAATCTTTATCTAACAATGCACCAACTGGGCAAATGTCAATTACATTTCCGCTAAGTTCATTATTAATACCATGGCCCGGGAATACATCTATGGCTTCGTGAGCGCCTCTTCCATCAATATACAGCTCTGCAGTACCTGTGATTTCTTCAGTAAATCGAACACAACGTGTGCACATAATGCAACGATCGCCATACAACATGACATTATCGCCAATGTCTTTTTTACTCTGTGTAATTTTATCGATATCACATCTGCGTTCACCGCGACCATACTCATAGGCATAATCTTGTAAAGAACATTCACCTGCCTGGTCGCATGTTGGACAATCAATCGGGTGATGGTTGAGCAACATTTCCATTACCGCCTTTTGATTTGCTGTTGCTTTAGGAGATGATGTATAAACAACCTGTCCGTCACCAGCAGGTGTTTGACACGTCGGCAACAATTTAGGCATTGGCTCAAGCTTATTGTCATTGCGTGGGTTTGGCCCCCAAACTTCTGCAAGACAAATCCGGCAACTTGCCACCACGCTAAGTGAAGGGTGATAACAATAATGGGGGATATCCTGGCCATTATTCTGGGCTACGTCGAGAATGGATTGCCCCTGTTCAAAGTCGAGCTCTTTTCCGTCGATGGTAATCGTTGGCATAGGAAAGATATTGTAGAGAATTGGTTTTTACTGTGGGAGGACTGTTTGGCAAGTAAGTACGATCGCACCGTTTTCAAGGGTTATTTCCCTGATATGCACTTCTCGATCATCCATAAGAGGGGCTATTGCATCAATTACCTGGGTTTTACTATCTATCTCTTCCATAATTGTTTCTAGGACCGTAAGAGGAATTGGAATTACGCCGAGTCGAAGTGCCATTGGTTCAACATATAACCCCCCATTGTCCACCCAAACTAAAAGTTGAATCGCAACAGGTCTAAATAGAGCTTCCTTTTCTCCACCTGGAGGTTCCGCAGACACCATTGCGCCCAGCCAAATACCTGCTGGTGTTGTGTAAACTTGAGGATCTTTAAAGTTGGGCGGGAGTTCCATATCTTGATCGTGAGTAAGCCAACCCTCAAGCCGCCCGGAAAGCCAAGCATTCATGGCCTGGTCTGTTACCCGAATACTCCACTGATGTTCTGGATCCCGAATCTTGTGAAATTCCTCATTTAAACGGTATTCTGCGCGGTCAGCAAGCTTTGCCACTTCTGGATTTGAGTAATTTGGAGGTGCGTACCACGACTGTGGTTTATAGCTTAGCCAGGCTAATGCGCTAATTATCAGAATAACTAGGATAGTCCCTAACAGCAAAATAGAAAGTAATTTTTTCATCTCATGTTAACCCACTCTGCTTTCAAGAGTTCTAATACCAAGCAGCAATATTATATTGCACAGAATAAATAAGACTCCGGCAATTGGAAACAAGCGAGTAATCATTTCAGCTGCTGGCAAGGCAATAATAGAAACAATAAGCAGTCCACCCAAAACACCGCCTGCGTAGCCTGCTTGTCCTGCTGCTTGAAGCGAACTGTACACAAGATTTGAAGCATTAGGTCGAACCGCCGTTGCAAATGCAGAAGGCATTAGCCCAGCAGCACCCACTCCATACATCAACAGGCAGGGCGGGAGAATAATTGCTGCTGGAAACCAAACCATCAATCCAAGACCTGAAAGCGACAAACCACACAAGACGGAGGACAAGAACCTAACTTTTTGGCCACCATACTTGTCAGACAATATTCCAGCCGGTACAGCAAAAATAGCCAGAGCAACAAACATCCCCGCAAAGGCAATTCCAAGTAACGTCGAACCAATAGCAAAACCTGAAGCAAGCAAAATGGGCATTGAAGTTGAGACAAGGGCCGCAAGCCCACGATCAAGCACCAAAAAGCCACCACCGAGCCATTCGCTTGGAATAAGGGAACTCGAGTCCAGAGCTTTCTCTGTACTTTCGCGTATTTTATTGATATTTCGGCTCAATATCGACGAAAATAGAGCGAGTACAAGCATGATGGCGGCTCCTGCCCATAAAACCTTGCCCGGGTCTGCTTCGCCAATTTGCCCGCCAAAACCTGCACCAATTGCCATTGCAAGCATCATTACTGTAAACCCACCCCCCATTCGACCTGCAAACCTATCTTTTTCCCCAGCGGAAGCAATCAAGCGTAGCGGAATTGCAAGCAATACTAAATCTGTTCCTCCCTCTACGCATCTCAAGGCTAAAAAACCCCACCAAGAAGTAATAAAAGCCATTGAAGTCATTAGGATTGCTGACATCAGGGCTGAAATAATTAGAAGTGCTGCTGTTGAAAGCCTCTTGTTGAGAAGGCCCAAAATAAATACAGCTATCAAGGCGCCTAATAGGTTAACCGCCATAAAATAATGAGCGCTGCCCTCAGATACTCCAAAGCGGTCAACCGTTAGTGCTTTCAGCACTGGCACCACCATGACATCTGGAATTGCTGCCAATCCAAGCAGCAAACACCCAATAATGAGCGAGTGCTTATGACTCCCGAGTGCCAGAGCCTCTCTATTCGATGACAGCATAAATCATAATTTTTGATTTAGTTCGTTGAAACAAGTTCAACATCAAAAATGAGTGTTGCGCCACCTGGAATTGGCCCACCAGGAGTGCCACGCTCACCATAACCAAGATTTGCTGGAATAATGAGTTTGCGCTTTCCCCCAACCTTCATTGATCCCACGCCTTCTGTCCAACCTGCGATAACACCATTAAGCGGGAATGAGATAGTTTGGCCTCGATCAACACTACTGTCAAACTTTGTGCCGTCAGTCAGCCAACCAGTGTAGTGCACTTCCACTGAACTCGCCGGGCTTGATGGCGTGTCGCCATCACCTTCAAGAATATCAAACCATTGGAGGCCACTATCACTTGATTGTGGATTTCCTGTTACTGCGTCGCCTGGTAATTGATCCATAGGGGGTACCTTTGCATAAGGGGATACGGGATTAATGTCGAGCAATTCGACATCGAAAATAAGTGTTGAATTTGGTGGAATAGATCCACCGGCGCGTGATCCATAGCCAAGATCTGGCGGGATACATAATTTGAATTTGTCACCAACACGCATGTTGCCAACTCCTTCAGCCCAACCTGGGATAACTTGATTTAAACCAAATGTAATTGGTTCACCTCTATCAGTACTACTGTCAAATTTTGTGCCATCCGTCAACCAGCCTGTGTAGTGAACTTTCACTTTGTCGGTTGGTTGTGGCACGGCGCCTTTATCACCGCCATCTCGAATAGTCCACCATTTAAGACCGGTGCCTGATTCTACAGCTGCCCCATAAACGGGGTCACCGGGCAAATCCAGTGCTTCGGGTCCAACAGAAGAACCATCAAGCCCAAGCGATTTAAGAAACGCGTTCATATTTGGATCTCGACCCAAGTAGTCAGTAACAATATCAATGCTATCTTCAGTACCACCTCTGGATAGAACTTTCTTTCGATAGTATGCCCCTGCTTCAGGATTCAACATGCCTAACTCTTTAAACCGTTGAAACATGTCTTGCGCATACACAAGCGACCACATATATCCGTAATAACCAGCTTGGTACCCAGTAAGATGTCCAAACGAACCCTGAAACCAAGTGCCGGGCGTGTGCGTGTACATCCGAGTATCATCATAAATGTCATAGCCGACTTGAGTAGTATCAACAATACCATCTTTGTCAGTGTGGTAGGCCTGGTCGATTTTACCAAGGAAAATCTGGCTTTCTGCTTTCATACCGCTCTGTAAATTTTTTGCAGCGATCATGCCCTGAATCAGTTCATCTGGCATTAGCTCTCCCGTTTTATAGT
This sequence comes from uncultured Phycisphaerae bacterium, assembly GCA_913046275.1. Next base: position 13,774 of record CAJWSE010000001.1, read on the forward strand.
GTAGAGCAAATAGCTTCAACGTTTCTGGCGTCCAAACCCACTCTTCGAACATTTGAGAAGGCGCCTCAACAAAGTCACGCTCAACACTTGTGCCCGCAAAGCCAGCAAGTTCTGCTTCACTTAAAATCGTGTGCAAGCAATGGCCAAACTCATGGAAGAATGTCTCTACTTCATCATGGGTCATGAGCGATGGTTTATCTGCTGTCGGCTTTGTAAAATTGCACACAAGAGCTGCAACCGGCAGTCGCTCTGAACCGTCTGGCCAAATTTTGTGTTGGACAAGACCCCACTGTGCGGCATGCGAATATTTGTTTTCTCGTGGATGAAGGTCAATGTAAAATTCACCAAGTTGCTTGCTGGTATTTGTATCCCACACCTCGAATAAACGCACATCGTCATGCCAAAGCGGCGTGCCTCGCTCTTCAGCGATGGCTGTAACTTCTCTATATTCGAGACCATATAAGTTTTGTGTGATTTCAAACAAACCATCCATTACATTCTCAAGTGGAAAATATTCTTGCACGAGTTGTGAGTCCACCGAGTACTTTTTGTTTTTAATTTTTTCGTAGTAATAACTAAAGTCCCAAGGATGAAACTCCGCTTCTGGGTCGCCCAAATCCTCGCGCTTCGCTGCGACCAATTCAGCCCAATCCTTCTCTGCTTTTTTCCGTACAACGGGTTGGAGTTGCTCGTAAAACTCGGCGACAGTAGCACTGTTTTTTGCCATACGCACTTCTGTTTCATAATCTGCAGCGGTGTCATAGCCAAGAAGATCTGATGCCTCATCTCGAAGCTTAAGAATCTTTTCAAGAACAAGAACATTTTTGCGTCCAGCTCGGCGTGAATACAACCAACGAACTTTTTGTCTCGTAGCAGAAACTGTACAGTAATCCATGATTGGCCCAAACGTTGGATAATCAAGTGTTACTAAATATACACCGTTAAATTCTGTAAGACTATCAATCACATCTTGGGGGACTCCCGCAAGCTCTTCCAAGGTCATTGGGATAACTGTTTCGTCGCTACGAATGTTCGTTTCAAACTCTATACTGAGTTTACCAAGCTCCTTTTGAATCTTAGTAAGTTTTGTGCGGTCTTCCTCAGTAAGCATCATGCCACTGCGTTTATAATCGCGCATCGTATGCTCGAGCATACGTGCTTGCTCACCCACAAGAACTGGATTTGTGTCCACGTATGATTTCACTGCATTGTATAAATCTTCGTTCTTACTAAAGTCAATAGACCAATCAGACCAAAGCTGTTCTCCACCAGAAGCGGCTTCTCGAATTGCTGCATCAGGGTGAACGTACGCCATAAAAACAGCAATGTTACTCGCTTCATTTAACCGAGCCATCATGTCATCAAGTGCACCAATTGTATTCTCAAATGTTCGCTCGTTATCTGGAATCGAGATAATTGCTTCAATTTCAAGATCAGCGTTTACAAACGCTTGCTCTACGCGAGCTGTTAATTCTTCTGGTGTTTGCGGGATTGTTCGATCTGCATTCACAACTGTTAAAATGAGCGAAACTGTACAAAATGCGATGTGCCTCATCATGGGGGGCTCCTTTAATTTAAGCTGTGTAGTGTATAAGAAAACAGGACCCACACATTTGTGCGGGTCCTGTGAATTACAGTGTTTGACTCTTTAATTAGCTAGCTGCTGCCGCTGCCATTGATTCAGCCTTTTTGAAGGCATCTTGAAGAGTTCCAACATACATAAACGCTGATTCAGGCAGTTCGTCGCCTTCACCATTACAAAGACGTTCGAATGAATCAATCGTTTCTTCAAGTGTTGAATTCACACCAGGGAAACCGGTGAATTGTTCAGCCACGTGGAATGGTTGGCTCAAGAACCGTTCAATCCGTCGAGCACGAGAAACTGTTAACTTGTCTTCTTCAGACAATTCGTCAACACCAAGAATTGCAATAATGTCTTGAAGATCAGCATAACGTTGTAAAATTGTTTGAACTCGCCTTGATACTTCATAATGACGTTCACCAACGACTTGTGGGTCGAGGATTCGCGATGAGGATGCAAGCGGGTCAATTGCGGGGTAAATACCTTTCTCAGCAATTTTACGTTCAAGAACAACAAAAGCATCTAAGTGGGCGAATGTTGTTGCGGGAGCTGGGTCAGTCAAGTCATCTGCAGGGACATAAATCGCTTGAACAGATGTAATCGCTCCCTTGCTTGTTGAAGTAATACGTTCTTGTAGTTCGCCCATTTCTGTTGACAGTGTTGGTTGATAACCCACAGCAGAAGGCATACGCCCAAGAAGTGCAGATACTTCTGAACCGGCCTGTGTAAACCTAAAGACATTGTCTACAAACAAAAGTGTTTCCTTACCTGACTCGTCACGGAAGTTCTCCGCCATAGTCAGGGCTGAAAGTGCAACACGAAGACGCGCTCCCGGCGGTTCATTCATCTGGCCAAACACCATCGCTACTTTATCGAGTACCGATACTGTTTCACCAGCGTCATTTGTGAATTGTGCTTCTTGCATTTCAAGCCAAAGATCGTTTCCTTCACGCGTTCTCTCGCCAACTCCAGCGAAAACTGAGTAACCATCGAAGTCGCGAGCAACACGCGCAATCATTTCTTGAATAACGACGGTTTTACCAACGCCAGCACCTCCAAACAAGCCAATCTTACCGCCACGAACAAACGGGCAAAGAAGGTCGACAACTTTAATACCTGTTTCAAGAATCTCCGTTTTTGGGTTCAAGTCGGAAATTTTTGGTGGAGCAGCATGAATTGGCATTTGTTTTTTATGTGGTACGTCTCCACGCTCATCTACAGGTTGTCCAAATAAGTTAAAGACTCGGCCAAGGACACCTTCGCCTACAGGAACTTTAACGGGTGCGCCAGTATCTTCACATGCTTGACCACGGCGAAGACCGTCTGTACTGCCAAGCGAAACACAACGAACTCGTCCACCACCAAGGTGCTTGTTCACTTCGCCAACAAGTCTAGTTTTTTCGCCAGCGTTATCAATTTCTGTAGTAACAGCATTGTAAATTTCTGGCAGCGCGTCTGCGGGGAATTGAGCGTCAAAGGTTGAGCCAATGACCTGAATAATTTCGCCTGTTGTAGACATTATTGAATCCAATTCGTAAGTTTAAAAAAAGAGAAGTTTTGCCCCAACAAAAAGGAGCTTCAAAACGCCACAGGATACCGAAAATTACACTTCTTGCCAAGTGGCAGACTATTCTTTGATGCCATCAAAATGACCATATGCCTTAACCTAGCTATAATCGTACACCATATGAAGTTTAATCTTGTAGATCAAATTCTAGAGCGAGAAGAAAACCGAATTGTGACCATAAAACAGGTCTCACAAGCGGAGGAGTATCTTGCAGACCACTTTCCAACCTTTCCCATACTGCCTGGTGTGATGATGCTGGAGGCAATGGTCCAAGCAGCGTCTGCTCTTTGCTCAGAATCTGGTTCGAGAATGGTCCTTGGTGAAGTTAAGGCCGTGAAATACGGAGCCATGGTCAGACCGGGTGATCGACTTCAAATAGAGGTACATAAAATGAAGCGGCTCGAAAACGGGTCCATGCAATGTAAGGGTACTGGTACAGTTCTTCGAAATGATGCCTCAGAAACTGAGACAGCCGTCGCAGGACGGTTTACCATACGACCCGTTCAAATGTCCTAACGAAACAAAAGACAGGAGACGGTAATGAGCCGCGATGATATTTTTGAAAAAATCCAAGAAGTTCTCGATGATGCACTCGGAGTGGATGAGGACGAAGTAACGCCCAATGCGAGCTTGACTGCTGACCTAGGTGCAGAATCAATCGACTTTTTAGATATTGTGTTCCGAATTGAAAAAATGTTTGATTTCAAAATTTCACAAGGGGAGCTCTTTCCAGAAGGCCTCACCGAAAACGAAGAGTGGGTCCACGATGGGAAACTCACTGATTCGGGTCTTGTAATGCTCCGCGAACGCATGACCCATGTCAATTTCGATAATTTTGCAGATGGCGACCGTGATGTTTCTACCATTGGTGATCTTATTACCGTTAACTCACTTGTCAACTTCGTCGAATTGAAACTCGCGGGTTAACGATGCGCTGGCTCTGGATCGATTGCATTATTGAGTATGAGCCCGACCAAAGGCTTGTTGCAATCAAAAACGTCTCGCTTGCAGAAGAACATTTGCACGACCACCTTGTAGACGATAAGCCTATTATGCCGTTTTCGCTAATGATTGAGGGAATGGCGCAAACAGCAGGAATCCTTGTTGGTAGTGTGACTCGTTTTAAAGAAAAAGTCATTCTTGCAAAGATTACGAGGGCTTCGCTTGATTGTGATGTTACTGCGGGTGACACTCTTCGATATGACGCAAACATTGACCGTATAGATGATGGTGGGGCGGCTACTGTTGGCTCCATTGACCGACGGGTTCCTGGGGGTGACGCTTGGGAACGAATAGGAAAAATTGAACTAATGTTTAGTCACATTGATAACAACATGTCGGGCATCTCATTTCCAAAGCACAATTTCGTCTTCTCAGATAATTTTAAGATGATTCTTGATACTGCAGGGCTTGGAGAACTTTTAGACAACTAATATCAGCTTCTTAAAATATATCTACAAACGATCATTGAATTACCGTTTGGCTGGAACTGTGGAACACCATCCGTCGCAGCAACTCGAAAAAAGGACCCTACCGTTGCTGGTGAGGGCCCTTTTGTTTGGTCGATTGGAGGCTCGACCGATGGGAGATTGGATCAGGCAAAAGCGCCCGATCTTGCAATGGAGGAGAAATCATTGTTCAATCACTCTATTGTCATATACAACTATTCGTTTTCAAAATAGGTTTTGTTCATTTCATATTCCGTTTATGACGTTTAGGCCAGTTACCCGTACAATTCAATCTATGAGCAAGCATATCGCAATCTATGCAGGGTCATTTGATCCAATAACAAACGGGCACCTTGATGTCATTTCGAGGGCTCGAGATATGTTTGATCGAATTATTGTAGGAATTGGGCATAACCCTGACAAACAAGCACTCTTCCCATTTCAGGAGCGAGTTGAAATGGCCAAGACACTTGTCGAAGAGTTAACAGCAAAAAATCCAAATAAAGCAGCTGTAACCGTTGAACAGTACTCGGGTCTTACAGTTGACTTTGCAAAACACTCTGGCGGCATCGCACTACTCAGGGGCATACGAAATGTAACCGACCTGGCTATGGAAACTCAACTTGCGATTACGAATCGGCAAGTGGCAAATATGGAAACTGTATTCATCGTAACGGGTGAAGCATATGCGTTTACTTCTTCAAGCTTGATTCGCCAAATTGCCGCACTTGGTGGCGATGTAGAAAGATTACATAATACAATCCCCCCACTCGTCATTAAACGTCTCAAAGAATTGCAAGACAACCCCTCGAGTTCACTCCGTGCTCACGGCATGGATGCGCACATGGAGTAATCATGGATTGGCGAATCGCCTCTATAGGCACACTACCATCGAATCCTCTCTGGAATGAAAAAGGTGCTTTGCGCACTGGGCATACCACAACTACGATTATTAAAAGCGGCAACGCCGTACTACTTGTCGATCCCTCACTTCCAGTGGAAATCATCAATGCTCGTTTGCAAGAACGATGGGGCTTAACAAGTACAGATGTTACGCACATCTTTCTTACTAGTTTTGACCCTGATAGAAGACGAGCACTTGCCGGAATGGAGCATGCGACTTGGTGCATGCATGCACCAGAAATAGAGTGTGCGGCACTTGCAATTTCGGATGAGATTTATCGAGCAGAAGGTGATCAAGAGCTCATTCAAATTCTCGAAAGTCATCGAAATCTTTTACACGAATTTACTTCGCCGCAAGACCATATGCTTGATGGCGTTGATCTTTTCCCACTTCCAGGCTACACGCCCGGAAGTTGTGGTCTGTTACTTCCAACATCAAAACATACAATTCTTATTTGTGGCGATACCGTTGCGACGCGCGAACATCTTGCAAGTGGCTCTGTTTTAGCTAATGCCTCAAACATTGAACTCGCACAAGAGTCGTTCAAAGAGTGTGCTGAAATTGCAGATATAATCATCCCAGGTCGGGATAATGTGATTCTAAATCCGGTGAGATTATGATCGTACCTCTTTTACTCACTCTACTTCTCTCGCAAGCTGAACAGCAAACAAACCAAGAACAGCGAGCGAGTTGGTTTTTAGGAAATAGAGTAGCGTTGATTGAACACCGACTACCTATCAGAAAACAAGTCGTACTTGTTCCTGATGAAGCCACATATCTGGATGAGATTTCAAAGTGGTCGACCACGGCACGCTGGCCTGTTTTATTCCATCGAGAACCATACGCTTCACAGTTCATTCGCAGATTTCAGCCCGAGGAAGTATGGGTTCGCACAGCAATCGGAACGACCATTGATAAAAAAGAAGAGACATTGCGCACAACTGTCGCTCAGGCTTGGGATGGTGATGAAAGCATTGAAGACGCACTTACTGCATTAGAACTTCCACCAACCGGTATCGTCTTCACGAATGTGAATGATTCGGCCAGGACAGCGGCCGTCGCGCTTGCAGCAGGGCGAGGTCAACTTCTAAAGTTTATTCCTTCTGGGTGGGGTGGCGGAAATGAAATTCTTTCAAAAGCAAGAACAAACGAGTTGATCGAGAATATTGAGGTTACATTGCAAAATAGCGGTGTAAAATACAATGACATTGGGGATACTATCGATGCATTAACTGTTTGCATGACTCTTCCTTCTCGCGCAGAGTTTACGGCTGCAAACGAAAATCCCGTTGCAATAAGCGATGTTATTGGTCGTGATTCAAGTGGTAAAAGATTTGCTTGGACAGGATGGATATTTGGTTCCAAAGCCAACGCTGCGTACATGGCAATGTGCAGCCTCTTTCTTGAACGAAATAATTATTGGTTCTGCAATACTTACCCAAAAACCGGTGTTTGGGCGAAGTATGGTTTGACGGCGGTACAAAAAGGACTTACAGAGCTCCAAATAACTAGCACAACCATACCGGGGAATCTGTCGAGTCTACAACAGGCTGAGCGCGGTGGTATCCAAGCAGACGTTGCTTACTTTATGTCCAAGGGAAATTCAGACTTCCTTGAAATGTCTGATCAAAAGACCTCACCAACCTGGCTTCCTATTCCGAATACACCAACGGCACTGTATTTTATCCACAGTTGGTCACTTAAAAACCCAAGCTCAATAACCACTGTTGGTGGTACCTGGCTGACAAGAGGCGCCTATGCATACGTAGGTTCCTCGCATGAACCAATGCTCAGTGCATTTGTGCCGCCAAACGAAATGTTGCGAAGAACGATGAGCTATATACCATTTCTCATTGCAGCACGATGGAATCAAGGCGAAAACATGTTTTCTAAACCATGGCGAATAAACACCATCGGTGACCCTTTAATGCTCTGTCCGCCAAACATAAAACCACTACGAAGTTATGTATCTTCAGAAAAGGACAACACATATCAAAGTGTAAAAGATCTATCCAAACAAGCCATGCAAGATATCATCGATTCGCCAAACGATTCGAATTACTCCGCCGCAATTGAGCTTATCAAAATTCTTGGCAATGACACTATGTGTCTTGAATTGTGGAAATCTGCGTCAAGTGTTGATCGAGTTGCTGGTTCACTCACTGCTCAATCTGTACTTCCTGTTTTATTCCGTTTAAAAAACGAAGGTGCTTTTTTATGGGCGTTTGAATTAATTAAGCAACCTACTCGTTTAGAAGAAGACATGCTTTGGCAACTGGTTGGTATTCAGCAAGATGCTCCCATCCATATTTTAATTCAACATTTACGTAAACCTTATCAACTGGACGATTTATTACTAATCCAGGACCAAGTTGTACGGACGATGGGCAAAGATGGGATTGTTAATTTGATTGATGTGTTACTTCAAACTGCACAAGGCAGAAACAAAAGAGGTCTCGAACGATTACGAAAGGAATATAATGATTAAAAATACTCCAATCGTTTTAATTGTTCGAGATGGTTGGGGGAAAAACCCCAACCCAAAATTAGATAAAAACAATGCAATTCTTCAAGCGGACACTCCAGTTGCGAATATGTTGCATAGAGATTGGCCTACAACACATATTAAAACCTGTGGCACTAAAGTTGGATTGCCTGCAGGAGTCATTGGTAATAGCGAGGTCGGACACCAAAACATTGGCGCAGGTCGTATTGTTCCTCAAGAACTCATGCGACTTAATATTGCTTCTGAAGCAGGGGGATTTAAAACAAATCCGGTCATCCAATCAGTATTTCATCGTGGGTCTGGCGGTGGAAGTGTTCATCTAATCGGGCTTGTGAGTGATGGACGAGTTCACAGTGATATAGCACATCTATTTGCATTAATAGATGCGGCACCAAAGAACGTTCCAATCTTTATACATGCCATCACTGACGGCCGTGACTGTTCGCCACGCGCTGGTTTAGGTTTTATTGAAGCACTAGAGAGTCGCATTAGAAACACAAACGTTACTATTGCTTCAGTTATTGGCCGCTACTACGCGATGGATCGTGACAATCGTTGGGAACGCATCGGTATGGCATATGAAACGCTCACGGGCCAAATTACTTCGCACCCACTCAAATCAAAAATGCCAAGGATGCAAACTGCATATCGAGCCGCTGATGCCATCCAACAATATTACGACAACCCAACCGAAGAAAGTCAATCTGGTGATGAATTTATAACTCCAACACAAATTACAAAAGATGACGGTACTCCAGTTGGCCTAATACAAGACGGTGACGGTGTCCTTTTCTTTAACTACAGAGGTGATCGACCTCGAGAGTTAACTAAGGCGTTTGTCCTTTCTAATAAGGACTGGAGCCATGTTCCTCGTGAACCCTTTGGACGATCAACCACGTACACAAATCTGTATTTTGCAACAATGACAAACTATGAATCAGATTTACCGGTATCGGCTGTTGCATTCGATAAACCAGAACCAATGAATAATATTTTAGGCTGTGTGCTAAGCAAAAATGGCATCCGGCAATTCCGTTGTGCTGAAACTGAAAAATTTCCGCACGTCACATACTTTTTCAACGATTACAAGACTGAACCATTTGAAGGTGAATCTTGTTTACTTGTACCAAGCCCAACAGATGTATCTACGTATGATCAAAAGCCAGAAATGTCTGCAAAAAACGTTTGCCAAGGGGTCCTTGATGAATTGGCAAAGGAAGATGGTGCGTCTGTAATTATTGTAAATTTTGCAAATATAGACATGGTGGGTCACACGGGTAAATTCGAAGCAATTATTAAGGCTGTTGAAGTTGTAGATGCATGCTGCGGAAAAATTATCGAAGCAACACAAGCACGTAGTGGCTCTCTTATCATCACTGCCGATCATGGTAATGCTGAATGCACTTGGAATCCTGAAACAAATAGTCCAGATACAGCGCACACAAAATATGATGTTCCACTTCATATTGTTGGAGAATCTTGGAAAAAAACTACCCTCCAAACTGACGGGATCCTTGCGGATATTGCGCCAACAATGCTTAAAATGATTGGGGTTGAACAGCCAAAAGAGATGACTGGACATTCATTGCTATAAACGGATTGCCTTACAAACATGTAGCGCTATCGATTCTAAGCCGCGCCTCCCATCCAACAGTCCACTTCTTGTCTGAACATCCACAGCAACAGCTTCGGTAAACAAATCAGCAAGTCTATTTGGTTTTTGCCTTTTCGCAACCGAAAGAATTCGATTACCAGCGTCACCAAACAGTTTAAGGGATTTACGCACGTCACCGCCCGATAAACCACTACTCAACATAGTTGAGGCTGCACTTAATCGACGAGTCAAGTCAACGACCGACCACATGAGAAGTTCCTTTGGTTGTTTTGAAATATCCATCAATTCGCACAACTTTGTCATTGCTGCACCCTCGTTACCGGTAAGCAATACTGATTGAATTTCCCATGCTTGTTCTTCTTTGCCTAACCTAACCATTTGAAGAACATCCTCGTTAGAAATTGATGTTTCAGGCGAAACACAAGCGGAAAGTTTACAAAGCTCACTATCAAGGCTAGTCAACGAGAGTCCAATTCTAGAGACTAATGTGCTTGCTCCTTTGGAATCAATCTTACACTTGTGCGCTTTTTCACACCGTGCAATGCACCATCGCACGGTGTCTTGCTCGGTATAATTTTGTAATTTACACACAGTACCAACCTTTGAAACAATTTTATCGAGCTTACCCGGACGCCAAGATTTTGCTCTTAACAACAATGTTGCCGACTCTACCGGAGACTCTGCATACCGCTCTATCGCTTGTCGTGTAGGCTTGTTATCTTTATTTTTCCTTGCCAGGAACGTATCCGCATGGTCAATAATCACTAGCTTGTATCGCATCAACAAATCAAATGTGCGAACTTCATCAAGCACCGTTGCAAGATCAATTGTTTCGCCATCAAAAACAACACGGTCAATATCACCATACTCTTTAGCAAGAGCGCTCTCTAAATCAACAGTGTAGTGCTCCATGAGAAAGTGCTCTTTGCCATGAATTATTGCTATTTTTGTTGAGCCAGTGAATGTTGATTGTTTTGCCATCGACTGCATCTTACCATGTGTTAGGATGTCTCTATGTTAGTTTTAGAGGTGATTGAAGGTCCTGATTTAGGCAGTGTTTTCCCACTTCCTCAAAATGAACCGCAGCTAATTGGGAGATCTTCTGAAGCACTGCCTTTGAGTGATCCAACTATTAGCCGACTTCACGCTGAGCTTACACCAGATGATGGAAAATGGTTTTTAAGAGATTTAAATTCTGCAAATGGTACATTTGTCAATGGCCATCTAATGCGGAGGAGGACCGCTTTACAAAACGGTGATGAAGTTGGCTGTGGAGCGACACTATTTCGACTTACTGAGAAGTTAACGTTGACACATGATCCGCAGCATGCAGATCCATGCATTGACACAAGCGCTGAATCAATTGTTATATCCTCTCCCCATTCACTTGAATCGGCAAAAAACCATTTACGAATGGTTCACCGACTTACCGCTGCAACAGCCGGATCACTTGACATCAAAGAGATTCTTAAACAACTTGTTGCTGTGCTTGTTGATGAATTTAAACCAGACCGATGCGTTGGCGTGTTGTTCGATAACGACAATGCTATTGGCACAAAAATTGAAGCTACAACCACAAGACTTCAAAATAATGCAAGTAATTTTTCTGAAAATATTATCATTCACACATGCAAGAAAAAGTCTGCAATTAGAATTGCGAGCGTTCAAGACGATGTTCGATTTGCGCAAGATGACGGGGTGCAAAAAAGCGGTGTTCGATCGGCGCTTTGTGCACCATTGTTTGCTCATGGGAACATTCTTGGTGCAATATTGCTTGAAATTACCAGTGAAAACAGACAGTGGGGAGATAACGAACTAGAGTTACTCTCTACCGCGTGTGGTCATGCAGGGCTGGCACTCTTGACTGCTTTTTTGGCGGACAACCGAATGCAACACGAGCGACTGGCTGCAATGGGCGAAACGGTTGCTTCTATTAGCCATAGTGTTAAAAACATGTTGCAGGGATTGCGAAGTGGTGCTAGTACGATTGACCTTGCACTTAATAGAAACGATCTCGAATTAGCAAAAGAAGGATGGCCGATTTTATCTCGTAATCTTGACCGGGTGTATACATTGACATTCAACATGCTTGCCTGGTCGCGCTCACAAAATCTCGACATCTTGCTCGAGCAGCTACAGCCCCTTATTGAAGATGCTGTAGAACTCGTTCGGGGCGCTTGCGAACGAGGTAACGTAAAAATCTCCATAGATATTGAGCCAGATATGCCGCCGCTACCCCTTGATTCAACAGCATTACTCCAAGCTCTTCTGAATGTATTACATAATGCCATCGATGCAACACCTGAAACTGACGGAGTCGTGTCGATTGCGGCAAGGTTCAACAAAAAAAATGGTCAAGCGGTAATTTCTGTAACGGATAACGGGGGTGGAATTGATGAAAAATCAAAAGAAACACTGTTCAAGGCATTTCATACAACAAAAGGGCAAAGGGGAACTGGGCTTGGTTTAGCTGTGGCTAAAAAAATACTCAACGAGCATGGTGGTGTAATTGAACTTGAAAAAGCAGTAAATTGTGGAACAGTCTGCCATATTTATCTTCCAACGGAGCGTGACGGTGACCCTGGTGGAACTCACGGGACTTCCATGAATCCAAGTTAAGGCTTAAAAACAATTCCGCAAATGTGGGTGTCGTGTTATCATGCTAAACCGCGGAAGGATCCGATTTACACATATGATGACAGAACAAACCACTCAAACATATAATGACATTGACCTCGTACGAGCAGTTGGCGGCTCGTCCAGTTCATACACAGCACCGCCTATTATGGCCTCGGGCTACCAGCGAACGAGAGAAATGACTCTTGATGAGCTCATGCTTGAAAATCGAGTCATTTTCTTGATTGGTGAAATCAATCAAGCATCTGCTGCGCGAGTCATGATGCAAATGCTCTATCTTGAAGATCAGAAGCGTGGGCAACAAATCAACCTTTACATCAACAGTCCAGGCGGTGCCGTTGATGATACGCTTGCGATGTATGACACAATGCAATTCATCTCTTCAGATGTTGCAACATATTGTATTGGGCGAGCATACAGTGGTGCTGCGGTACTTCTATGCGCAGGGCAAGAGGGGAAAAGACACATCCTTCCGCACGCAAAAGTAATGATTCACCAACCTTATGGTGGTATTACTGGCCAAACAACGGATATTCAAATTCAAGCGGAACAAATTATTGGTGCAAAAAGAACACTTAATAAAATTATTGCGAGCCACAGTGGGCAAACTTTCGAAACTGTCGCTGCCGATGGTGAGCGCGATAAATATTTCTCCGCAAATGAAGCTAAAGCGTATGGACTCGTCGATGAGGTGTTTGAACTTCAAGAAGATAAGAAGAAAGACTAAACATAATGTCAACACTTGTACCAATCGTTGTTGAAAAAACAGGGCGTGGCGAAAGATCTTACGATATTTTCTCTCGTCTATTAAACGACCGCATTATTTTTATGGGTGGTCCGGTGATGGATGAATCTGCTAATCTTGTTGTAGCTCAATTACTTTATCTCGCAAATGAAGACCCAAAAGCAGATATTAACCTCTATATCAATTCTCCAGGAGGCTCCGTAACTGCAGGACTGGGTATCGTGGACACAATGAACTTTGTCCCCTGCGATATCTCGACATACATCATTGGTCAAGCTGCTTCGATGGGCTCTGTAATTGCATCCAGTGGAACAAAAGGGAAACGATTCTCTTTGCCCTATGCAAAGAACCTAATGCACCAACCTTTGTTGAGTGGTGTCCTTGAAGGGCAGGCGACAGATCTTGAAATTGAAGCAAAAGAAATGCTTCGACTTCGTGACATTTTGTTTGGAATCTATGCCAAAGCAACTGGAAAAGATCAACAAGTTATACACGAGGATTGCGAACGGAATAAGTGGCTTGATCCTAAAGAAATGCTTGAATATGGTCTAATTGATCAGATTTTGTCCCAGCTGCCCAGTGATGGTTAATTTTGGATGAAGAACTGTAAGCTCCAACTTTATACTCTCACTTTGCTTGGCCTCATGTTGATCCTTGGCGGGTGTCGAAGGACACTATTTCCAAAAAATGAAAAGCGGACACAATTTCAGGCATATAACACTATGCGTTATGGTCCCCAAATCACCGAACAAAAAGATCCCTTTGGTCTGCCTGAGCCTGCACTACGAGCTCGCCTCAGCCAACAAGATTAATACCTATAAATTCTCAATTTGGGTCCGATATGGTCTTTTATAAAGTCCGCAGGGGGGTTTTGCCCGATAGACTACTTGCGGTGACGACATCATGTCACTGACGAAGGAATTGCCCAAATATGAAGACAAATTCAGCACGGATGCTTTCAAAACGAACTCAACTTGTATGGGCTTCATTTTTTATTGTCATTCCATGTGTGTTGTTTATCCTCCAACTTGGTGATGGGGAGATTCAAGGTGGAGTTTTACTTACAAAACTTGCGCCTGTGGAAGAGCGCCCTGAAGTTGATGTAATCTTGGATGCTGTTCAGGGACAGTCTTGGGACGCCATCGTGATTCAACATCTTGCCAAGCCCGCTGGTATCGTGGAATCTATCGATCGAGATCATAAAAACACCGGCTTAAATGGTCTTGGCTACCATTTTCTCATTGGTAATGGTAATGGTCTTGATGATGGACACATACATGTTGGGTATCGTTGGCTTAATCAAACTTCTGCTGCTAGGCCAACAGATATTAACGAAAGCAACTGGGGATCTCGAACGGTCAGTATCTGCTTAGTTGGCAACGGAAATAGAAGGCCATTTACTTCTCAGCAACTCGTACACCTTTGTAATTTAGTTCAACGTCTACAGATTGAGCTCTCAATACCGGCAAACCGTGTATGGCTAGCGCATGAACTTGGTGAAAAAAATAGCTCTCCAGGGAAGCATTTTGCTGAAGCACAGTTTAAAAGCCAGCTTCTCGATATTCCATTACCTTAAAACACAACATTTTTAAAACAAAAAGTTGAAATCAAGAGAATCGCAATGTACTCTACGGTTCATATTTATTGCCTACTTTATTATTAAGGCAGATCAACACAATCGATGCCATCAAGCAGAACACAACCTAAAAAAATAGGTCATTACACCGTCCTTGCAAAACTCGGTGAGGGGGCTGCTTCAATACTATATGCGGTGCAAAATCCAAAAGATAAGCAAGTCTCAGCGCTAAAATACGTTGAAAAGACAGATGAGAAATCACAGAGATTCTTAGACCAAGTTGAGCAAGAATATGCCATTGGGTCAAAACTCAACCATCAGTATATTCGTAAACTTCGAAAATTAGTCAGACATCGTAAGTTTCTCAAAATCACAGCGGTATCTATGTTGATGGAACTTGTTGACGCAACAACCCTAGATCAACAACTTCCTAAAAACCACAATCAGGCAGTTGACATTTTCTTACAAGTTGCCAAAGGCCTTGCGCATATGCATGGCAGAGGTTTTGTCCATGCGGACATCAAACCAAATAATGTTCTTGTCGATGAAAATGCGCAAGTAAAAATTATTGATTTAGGCCAGGCCTGCGCAACTGGAACCATCAAAAAACGCATTCAAGGTACACCGGGGTATATGGCACCAGAGCAAGCGCACCGAGGCGAAATTACACCAGCAACTGATATATATAACCTTGGGGCAATGATGTATTGGGTGCTCGTCGGAGAAGTTATTCCCACTGCCATGCCACCAAAAAAAGACCGAGGTAGTCTAGTGGGTGGTGCGGTAGACGCGGATAAAGTCGAGTTGCCGGTTCCGCCACATGAGCGTAATCCCAGAATCCACAAGTTGCTTTCAAAACAAATTATGGATTGTGTTCAACCGAACCCTACTAATCGACCGGAGTCTATGACCGTCGTCGTGAATCGACTTGAACTTATTCAAGATGTATTAAACGAACCAATGAACGAATAAATTATTCTTGGAAGAGTTTGCCATCTGCTGTCCACAATAATACTTCGTTATTTAAATCAAATTTAATTCCAACTGGGGGTTCTGGAATCCAGTCTAGTTCTTCGGTAATATCAGAGGCAATTGTGTATTTGTAAGCTTTCCCACCTGCTATATAGCCAATTGTCTTACCATTAACTCCAACTGCGCATTGTTCAATCACTGAATCAAGTTGTAGGTCTTGCGCTATATTGAGAGACATTTCCGAATTAAACGTTCTTATCTGGCCACGTAAACCCACAAGAACGGTAGTGCCGTTTCGGTCCCCAATAAAACATGGTGATTTCACACCCTGAACCCTCCGAACTTGTTTTGGGAAACTACTTACAGTCCAAACATAAAAATCTCGGTTGTTTGCAGCAAACAGACGATCTCCCATGTTGCTAAACTCAACTGCAAGAAATTCACCTGAATTTGAAAGCGCACGTAGATTATCTTTTGACTTACCCACAAGATGTATCGACATATCTTTACAAGTAAATGCGACGCATCGTTCCGTGGCTGCAACCTGAGAAATGTCAGGGAAATTGCCACTAAACTTGATTGTAGGTGTTTGCTGCTGCAAAGAAACCAAACGTCCCGAAACGCTGGTGATTACCGCAAGCGACGCACCGTTTTGCGATAGTGCAAGGTGTGCACCTTCGGGATCAATATTAATAATTGGCAAGGGGATAGATTGGCCATCACTATTCTTCGCATAATATTCATCATCAATAATTGCTGCAAAAGTTGCTCCATTTGTGGAAGCAACCATTACAGAGGGTGGAGAAGCAAACAAGAGTAGCTCCTCGATTTCTTTGCTGCCAGGCACCTCGGTACCTGCCGATCCATGAATTAATACTTCTTTTTCTTTGTTTAATTGCTCTACTTGAGTTTGTAATGTTTCAATCTCCTGAGATTGCTCAGAACGCATCGAAATAACAATCGAACCAACTAGTGTGAGTAATGAAACAAAAAATATTGTGCCATAAAATTGTTTTTTATGCCGTAATGTAAATAGTTTAAAATGATCGAATAGTGTTGATTGTCTTGCTTTGATTGGCCTATTGCCCAGGTAACGCAGCATATCTCTCCCAAATGCACCCGCTGTCTCATACCTCTTTTCTCTATTAGTTGAAAGCGCCATCAAAATAATTGATTCTAGGTTTTGATCAATTGAAGCATCGTATGTTGTTGGTTTCACCGGCTCTTCTTGACAAATCTGGCGAACAGCCTCATAAATGGGTAAACCCTCAAGAGTACGAGGCAAACGCTTTGTCAACATTTGGTACAAAACTGCACCAAGAGCGTACACATCACAACGAGCATCGATATCAAAGATTTTAGCATCAACTTGCTCTGGTGCCATAAATTGAACCGTTCCAACAAGGCGCCCCGCTTCGGTCATCGCTTCTTCAGTCACAGTATCTTGGTTGAGGGAACGGGCAACTCCGAAATCGATAATCTTTGGTTCGTTATTTGCATCAATGAGTATATTTCCGGGTTTTAAATCTCTGTGAACAATACCCCTGTGATGCCCATGCTCTACAGCAGAAGTAACCATAGTAAATAGTTTTAAAAGTTCGCGCCGTTCCGGTTGCATATCATCGATATAGTCCGTCAACTCACGAGCATTTTCTACATGTTCCATCACGTAGAATGGTGTCGCGCCATTTCCATCATCATGAGTCCCAGCATCGTAAATTTTAGCAATCCAAGGATGGTCGAGTTTCCCAAGTATCTCGACCTCTTGGTAAAAACGTTTCGCAGCATTAACGCTAAACATTCCACCGCGCAACACCTTTATGGCAACCCTCCTGCGCGGATGCTCTTGCATAGCTGTGTAAACTACTGACATCCCGCCCTCACCGAGTAATTCTACAATTTTATAACCGCCAATTACTTTTGGAATCAAGCTTTTGTTATTCATCTGCTTTTTTGTTTATTCGTTTATTCTTATTAAACTCTACACGCTGTTCCTTGTAGCACTCCATATCAATATCAATATTCATGGGCAAACCTTTAACGTAAAGTGAATGTAGCTTTTTTAAAAATGGTATGCACCACCCACAGGAAGTGCCAGAGTCTAAACATTGAGAAAGCTGAGAGGCAACTTTAGGATCTTCCCTCTCTAAGAATGAACATAATTTACCCAATGAAACTCTATGGCAAATGCAAACTTGATCATCTTTTTCCATAAATAACTAAACCCAAACCTGACAGATTAAATGCGGCTCTTTTACTTTCCCCGTAAAAGTGCCAATTGTTGTGGTAACGAGTTTGACCTCAAAATCTGGGTTTTCATCAAGCCAAGTGTTAATCTGTGTATCGACATACCCCAGCGCATCATCAGTTAACTTGCTATGAAAGGTTCGAACATGGGACGCACCTGTTCCTGTGTTATTTGGTAATCGAGCCCACTTGTTTTCTTCTTTTTTAGAGTTCCCAAATGCTGTAATTTTTCTTGTTAATCCATAAACTGCTTCTTTATTTTCAATAGGCACATCACCAACTTTAGGTTTAGGAAGTGGCGGCGCCGGCTCTTGTGATTGATCTTCAAAAATTCTCCTGAGTGCAAGAACGCCTTCTCCGGATAAAATTTCGAACTCTACCAGTGGGCCATCTTCCCACTGAATCATCATGTTCCAGCCCTTTTGTATTTCTCTCCACATAACAACTGAGCCGAAAGCAAGACGAGTTATTGTTCCACGTTCGCCATCTATCTTTCCCTCAATCTGAAGATATTCGGGCCTATGATCCGGTCGAGCATCAAGGTCCACCCACCTACTTTCAGAAATAAGGTCTGGTCGTTCATCCACTCTAAAACTTACCAGTGGTTTTTCACTTGCTGCATCGACCGCGAGAAGCCAGTCAAAATGAGATGTTCCATCAGGCAAATCGTGCTGAAGAACGACTGTGGCAAATGGTGATTCTTTGGTTGGTGCTGCCATGACTTACTCCTCTTTTGCTATTTTTTGTAGCCTACCACGGAAATTCGACTTAGGGGCGTGCAACAAACTTCTGCCTACCGTATCATGACGTTAGTGACACTCATCGTGAACTGTAGAGAGAAAGATACAACATGAATAACCAAAAAAACACAATATGTATGGCTTTATGTGGGATGCTTTTAGCAATAATCGTCGGTTGTAGTCAACCGAGCAATACGGCGCTCCTGGAACGAGGAAGTTATGCTATGTGGCAAGGACGTTGGTCTGATGCTTCGCAAATTTACCAAAAAGCAACTCTTCAGCATCCGGGAGATTGTGAAGCTCAATATAATCTGGGCAAGTGCTATATGGAAATGAATGAGCCCATGAAAGCTTGCCCGGCGCTTGCAGTTGCAGAATCTCTGGCACCAAACAATAACGATATTTCTGATCTTTTTGCCAAAGCACTACTTGAAAGTGGCCAACGGGATCGATTGTTTTCCTACCTCTATCAACGAGCTCAAGAGCAACAAAGTGTGCGTGATTGGCTGGTATTTGCCGAGTACACTATGGATCTCGATGACCCAGACTCAGCAACAAATGCAATCAATACTGCAATCGCAATCAGTAACGGTACAAATGCTGAGCCCTATATAGTAGGCGCAGCTTTTGCTGAACGCTTAGGAGACGATTCACTTGCAGTAGCTCGCTGGCGTGAAGCATGGATGATTGAACCAACAAACGAATCCGTCGCGAACGCACTTCGAGCCCATGGAGTCGTACCTGGTCCAACCATGACCGGTGTTGATGATAGTGCAGAATAACTGTTACTTTTTAACTCGCTCAATAATCAACACGCGGGAACAGTGCAGTTTTTTCGACTATAACTCCTGGCTGTAATCCTCCCCAGATTGCGTATTTCATATTGAGCGAATCAATACTATCAAAACCAATCGCGCGATGGAATTCTTCTGCCTTATTTGGAATAACGGGAGCGAGCATAATCATTGATATTCGTAATGTTTCAAGACATTGATACAAAATTGCACCAAGCTCTGGCTGTTTGGATTCGTCTTTTGCTAATTTAAATGGCGCAGTATCGTTTATAAATAAATCAACATCTCGAATCAGTCCCATAGCAATTTCGGTCGCTTTGGGGAGTGAAAATAAGTTAATACAAGAAGTCCACTCCTCGATTGCGCTGCTGCATTTTTGAGGCCAATCGAAACCATTAAACTTCAGTGCAGTACCTTCAATCAGCTCTGAGGGAACAATACCGTCGTAGTATTTATTTACCATTGCTGTTACACGACTAGCGCAATTCCCAACCGTATTAACAAGATGTGCGTTATAAATATCGTGGAATTTAGCAGATGCAAAATCTGCATCTGTAGCACCTAGTGGACCCTGAGTAACAAGGTAGTACCTCCAAGCATCCATGTTGTATTTTTTGAGATACGCCTGAATTGTTTCAAGATCAATAAAGTTTCCAAGTGACTTTGACATTTTTCGACCTTCGCTAATCCAAAAACTATGAGCATATACACACGCCGGCAATGGGATTTCTAGCGCCATTAGAATAGCTGGCCAAATTACTGCATGAAACCAAAGAATTTCTTTTCCAATTATGTGGTACGTTGCTGGCCAGTATTTTTCACGATTGTCAACACGTTCGCTGCTAGGCTGACCAAGACCAAGTGCTGTAATATAATTAAAGAGAGCATCAATCCAAACATAGATAACATGTTCTTCATCGCCGGGCATTTTAATACCCCAAGAGAAGTTTGTTCGACTTATGGGCACATCCTGCAATCCTTCTTTCAATCGACCAAGCACTTCATTTCTACGGCTTTCAGGGAGTACAAATTGTGGATTAGATTCAAACAGCTTCTCAATTCTCCCTTGGTAGGCACTCAAGCGAAAGTAATAGTTCTTTTCACTTGCTCGGACAAGTGGCTTCCCACTAATTGATGATGTGTAATTTAAATCTCGAGCACTGGTTTCGGTATGGTATTCCTCTTGACCTTCATCGTACCAGCCCTCAAAAGTTCCTAAATATACATCTCCACGATCAAGTAAGGTTTGGACAAATGCCTGAACTTGTTCCATGTGGGATTTATCTGTTGTTCGAATGAAATCATCATTCGTTAAATCAAATAATCCCATAATTGAGCGGAATTCTTCAGAATTTTTATCTGCTAGCTCTTGGGGCGTCATCCCTTTGCTTAGGGCAGATTGTTCCACTTTTACCCCGTGTTCATCGGTTCCAGTAAGAAAAAAAACATCTTTTTCAAGTGATCTGGCTGATCTGGCGTAAATATCGCACAATGTTGTAGTGTACACATGGCCGATATGGGGTCTATCATTCACATAGTAGATTGGCGTTGTAATGTATCGAGTCTCTTGTGACATATCGCATAGTGTAATTAGGAACGCGCTATAAAGGAGCCCTTGTATGTATTTCCGTTTAATTCCATTTCTTGCAACCCTCCTTATTGGAACAAGCGCTTACGCCCAATATTCACTTGGGGGGGGTGATGCGCTTGATGCAAATACATCGCAGTTTGGTCCACACAATTCATCAAAACCGTTGCCCGCTGGAGTCAGCAATGGAGAACTTCGAGAAAGCGGCATACTTCAAGGGCGAAGTCTCAATCAAGATCTTGGGCGAAGCGCCTCAAATGCTGCAAATCTTCAACTTCTTTCTGATGCGGCAAATGAAGGAACCGTTGCGTACCAAGAAGCGCTTTATAATACCCCCTGGTATTGGAATAATTGGAGTTCTCAATCGGCACAATTTATGGCTCAGGGCGACACAAGCTATTTTAATCCGAATTTTATTGATAACTGGGCTACAGCACCACAGCAAATGTCAAGTGGCAGGGGAATTCGCTCCTACTCACATGAGTGGAGTGCCGATACAGCTGGCAAGTTTGCTGTTCAGGGAGAATCGGAGGCTCCAAATGAGTGGTCAAAACGACAACTCAAGCAATATAAACTCGGGCAAGCACTTGGTGATGGTGATCCAGAACCATCAAAAGATACGTCCCCTATTCCTATTGGAGAATTTGCGAGTGGCGAAACCAAAGGATACTTAACCGCAGCACCAATGACCGGCATCACTGCAGAAACAACAGACCAGCCTACTTCTGCGCTTGGCTTTTCTGCATGGGATGCTGCTCGAATTGCGGAAGACGAAGCAAGTGGAAATGGAAATGGACAACTCGTTCAACCTTGGCGAACAGCAGAAAATCGACTTGAGGAAACTCCTATTAATTCACAGGTTGATATCTCGGAACAGTACAACCAAGTATTAAAAAGTATTGAAGAACTTTCAAAACAAAAAGCTCTTGACTTAGGCAGCCCTGATGAAGCTGATGCACTTAAGGAACTTGAATACATTTACTCTCAATTGCAAGAGGGTCTTACTGGTATTCCGTTTTCGGGTGATGATTTGGATGATTTGGATAGTGCAGTTGAAGCAGTTACGGTAGCACAAGATAGCGAACTCACTGATGATGAAATTAATACAATCGCAGCATCACTTCGACATGGTGAAAAAATAACACAATTTGCAGGAAATGATGCCACTCGATTCGACGAACTGCTGCAACTTGGTGAGCAAGCAAGTGAAAATAAGCAATATTTCGAAGCGCAAAAACGATTTAACCAGGCACTGCAATTCATCCCGGGTCATCCCTTGGCCACTGCTGGCTTGGGCAACGCTAACATTGGTGCAGGCCTCTATCTTTCTGCTGGTTATGTGTTGCAGTCTCTTTTATCGTTTCAACCAGAAATGATTGATGTGACCTTTGATCCATCACTCTTACCTCCAAGAATTGAACTTGTTCGAGCGGGCGTTGAAATAACCAAGCGGCTTAAAATAGAACGTGATGCCGGTACTTATGGATTTCTCTTGGCATATATTGGGCATCAAATTCAAGACTTAGACATGATTCAACGTGGCCTTCAAACTCTCCAGAAACATACTGATGATGATGATCCACTGGTGCCATTGTTAAAATCAATTTGGCTTAAGAGCGCGGCGGCAGAGTCGCAAGACGAGTAAGGCCTCCACGAATAGACTGACCCTTTTTCACATGAATGGAAACATCATTTGGTCTTGGTAAGATTAGCTCAGTCGTGGACCCAAACTTAATCATTCCAAATTGTTCCCCCTGCATCAGTTTGTCACCTTTGTGGATTGGGCACACAATATGTCTAGCCACTTTACCTGAAACTTGGCGCAAACCAATCTGTTCGCCCTTATAGACAAAAAAAAGTGTATTTGATTCGTTGACCTTTGCAGACTCTTCCGTTCGCGCATCCAGAAATTTTCCCTTGCGGTATATAGACTGTATAAGTAAACACTCGCATGGTGCTCGATTGATATGAACATTTAGAACGCTTAAGAAAATTCTAATTACCACCCCTGGCCCTTCGATGGTTTCATGAGAATCCACAAACTCAACAGCAGACACAACACCATCTGCGGGGCTTAGCATCATGCCATCGGGTAAGTTGGAGGGGATTCTTCGATATGGGTTTCGAAAAAATGAGACCAAAACAAGCCAAAAAACCACGGATGTTGCAATAAGAATCCACCAGAGCTGCGAATTGCCTAAAAAATTAATGCCTAATCCAAATGGAATAGCCAGTACGAGTGAAATAGTAAGCCATTGGGGCCACCCATATTTTGTCAAGGTCAAAGAGGATTACTCGCTTGCTTTACCAATAAACATACCAACTAGGCCGGCAATAATCGCAAATACAGCAAATCCACCACCCCAAATCATGACATCATTTGTCACCATTGCGCCAAGTTTTGGTGAGACGCCCATAATGCTTGTTATAAGCATAAGACAAACTGCTACCAATGCAATCATTGCACCAAGCAGGAACCCTACGCCAGCACCAGACCACTTACCATCGTACATTTCTGTGTGTGCAACTGTAAGGCCCATCGGTGCATTGGTAGCAATTGGTGCAACCGTCTCGGGCTCTGTTGCATCAAATAGTCCAGAAGCATTTGCTCCAAAATCACCACTTTCATCACCTTCCCAAACTTCATCAAGCAGTTCGGCGCCAAGGGAGGTGTCGTCTGATTCTCGAGTAAGGTCAAGCAGACCACTTCCGCTTCCAACTGATTCTAAACTAAGTTCTTCATCAACAGCATCTGCAACGCGTGTTTCGGCAGAGTCATCATCTTCTCCACCTTCAAAAGCTATACCAAGACCACTGTCTGCACTCGAGCCCCCACCAAGATCTAGGCCTGCGGCACTACCAGAGTCACCCATATCAAAACCAAAACCACTACCGCCAAGATCTAATCCGGCACCACTTCCAGCAAGACCCAAACCAGTTCCACTATCACCAAGACCAAAGCCGCCGCTCCCTTCGCTGGTGGATGGGTTGTCAATGTCTGCTGTAACATCTGCCCCTGGAACATCGGCCGCGGAATCTGCTAAGCCAAAGCCTATAGATGAACCACCTGAAAAATCCAAATCTAGGTCATCAACCTTATCTGCATCTCCGGCAATCAAATCGACTTGTTGCCGTTTAAACATAATTTGATCGCCATCTCGCATTTCTTCGAGCTGACCAGATTGAGCCATTTCACGAATATCGTCTTCGCTTTTGCTTAAACGTTCGCTTGCTTCTGCCAATGTATAGAACAATTTTGCCATAGGGATAGTTTACTCCGATTGGTAAGTGTATGCCATGATAAACCTGGCGGCAAGTGTTATAGAAATCTGCTCGATAGAAACCTTGGATACTGCATTGTTAGGCATATCACAAGTTACGCTGGAATTTTGATTCGGGCGCAGTGTCTCAAATCATGTGAAATCTCGTTGATAATCACTTTATCTCATGCGAAACTGTGGCCTGCGCTCATTTTTTTAAAAAAACTACGGTTTCAATCGAATTGTGGACGAAAATATTATGCTGGGCAGTGCGTGTTCACTAAGCCCATACATTGCAACACGTTTCAGGGAAGAAACCAATGATGAATCATCCAGAACAGGATGGTGGCGATTTTCTGCCACCATATCACCGAAGAATAGAAAATAGCAAGTCTGAGCCTGAATTTGCAATTGCGATGATGACGCGTTTTAAACGAATAGAATGCGCTTTTGCGCAATCTTGGCTTCTTGAATACTACATGCAAACACTTGTTCGAAAAACTGCAAAGCGCATTTGCTCAAACCTCCCAAAATGTATTGATCCCGAAGATTTGATTCAAACTGCTTATTTTGGTCTTCAGGATTGCTTAACAAAGTACGAACCAGAACGAAACAATAAATTCGAAACATATGCAAGAAGACGTATTGAAGGCTCAATGCTTGACTTCTTAAGACGCGAAGACCCCGCATCACGATTAGCCCGATCAAGAACAAAAATGATTGCCAATGGAATAAACCAATTCCATGCAGAATATGGTCGGCGACCCACGAACGATGAGTTAAAAGAGCAATTACAAATGAATGGCCAAGAGTTTACGAATGTAATGAAGGATATGCACGTACCAAATACCCTTTCATTTCACACCGCGAGTGAAGATCAGGATGCTGAGGGTCTTGCCTCAATCTCTGTAGAACTAAAACATGTTGATATCTGTTATACCGAGCGTAATGACCTGCGAACATGGCTGTGTAATGAGTTAGATACATACGACACGCTGATTGTGCTCTTAACGTATTACGAAGGCCTCACTATGCTTGAGGTTGGAGACACACTTGGATACAGTGAATCACGTGTAAGCCAACGTTTAAAGCATATTCAAGCTCTACTAAAGAGTAAACTTGGGAACAAGGATGCTTCCTGGGCACTAGCTAGTTAAGATTCGGCACAATAAATTGAACAAATAAACTAATCGCAATTGCTATCGCAACTATGCCTAAGACTATTTGGGTGGTCATTAAAAAAACTGAACGCCAATAGCTAGCATAACTTTTGTGACGAAGTGCGCGGTAAATAATTGAAATACCAAATGACATTGGTAACAACAAAACATACCAATATGATTGCATTGCATTCATGGGTTCAAAAAATGGAATCCAGCCTAACATCACGAAACCACCTTGTTTCTTCTTGGACCTCTGCGTTCAAGATCATCAGAAGGCTTGGCTTGAAATAAATCAAGTAATACAACAAAATTCATTAGGCCTGCCATTGCAATGAATAGTATGCCTAGTTCATTTGAATGGCTTAAACCAACTAGGGTTGCTTTTTCTGCAATTGGTAGTGGAATAATTAACCAGTGGTTCAACAAATCAATCAACAAGACAATAAGACCGCACCAAATTTGTGCGACGAACCACAGGCTATCATTCGTATGATCAACAGCGTCAATTCCACCGACCAGAACGCCACACATAACCAAGAAAAACACCCCTATCATGATAAGAAAACCTCTTCGTTGCTGGCCAATTTGCACGTGGCCTAAACCAGGCACAAGGATGCCCAAAAAAATAGCAAGGATGTTCGGAGAATGGTCTTGTTGCTCAATTTTAGTCATAATAGTTATGGGTTTAGTTGCTAGTTTATTGCAAAATTATATCTTTAATCCCTATTCCTATCGTTCTAGGGGCTTGGCCCGCTCCAATGAGTTCATCATAGGGTAAAAACCATGACTGTATCAAAAAACTTAACCAACCAAGTAAGCCGCAGATTAGAAAAAACTCCTGCGAGGCGCTTAGAAGAAGGGATCGCAAGTCAAATTCTATTTAGCTATTAAACCCATTGAGAATTATTCAAAGTGATCGGCATTGAGTTGAATATATTTATGCCATTCATCAGGCAAATCCTCTTCTGGAAAAATTGCTTGCACGGGACATTCGTCAACGCACAGCCCGCAATCAATGCAAGTATCGGGATCTATGTACAACATTTCGGAATCAACAAACTTATCACTGTCCTGTACTGGATGTATGCAATCTACGGGACAAACATCAACACACGCAGTGTCTTTTGTTCCAATACATGGTTCGGCAATAATATGAGTCATCATATTTTACTTCGTACATGTTCTAGTCAAAAGTTAAATAATCTTCTCAATAAATATATTATTACCTGATTCCTCAACTTTATCGGGTGTAAAAAAAGAAACGACCTCAAATGAGGCCGTTTCCTTATGTGATCCAGAGTTGAATAACGCTCGCTTATTTGCGTCGGCGGCGAGTAGCTTTCTTGCGAGTAGCTTTCCTCTTAGGAGCAGCTTTCTTGCGAGTAGCTTTCTTACGGGTAGCTTTCTTGCGAGTAGCCTTCTTCTTAGGGGCAGCTTTCTTGCGAGTAGCTTTCTTACGGGTAGCTTTCTTTTTGGCCATGATCATTGACCTCCTTGTTTCAACAATACGCGCGTTTGGATCACTAACGGACATTCCGTTAAGAGATTTGTAACCGTATCGGGCTTCAATTGGAAGAGTCTTTATTAAAAAAATTTGCGTAACACGAGTTTTGTATAATTGTTACGCGTTTTATTTAGTGCAAATCAAATTTAAAAAGTGCATCTACGGTGTGTTGCGCATTGTTTTTGGGAACAAAAGTTTATGTTTTAAAAAAAAATGACATTAGTTATAACTTTTTTGTTTTTTTATACTTATGAAAGAATTTTTGGTGTTGTATAAGTTTTTTTAGTGTCGATGTAACGAAAAGTTTTTCTTTTATATAAGGAACGCCTTTTGCGACACCAGTGATTTTTGTTTGTAAATCAAATATAAATAATTTTTTGATATTTTTTGCAAAATATAACATTTAGAACAAGAAAGTTCTTTTTTATGAAACAAATTCAACTGCATACTTGTGCAAATGGAATGCGAATTGTTACTGAAAGCATCCCTAATGTAAAAACAGTTGCGCTGAATTGGGGCGTTCCCGCTGGAGTGGCCACAAACAAATATGATGGCGCAAGCGTATTGCTTACAGAATTAATTCAGCGAGGTGCTGGGCAACAAGATGCGAAAGAGTACAGCAATGCACTTAGCGCTCTTGGTAGCAAGCACTATTACACGTGCGGTATTTCCTATATCAGGTTAACTTCGACCGTACTGTCAACTCGATTTCTCGAGGTCTTTCCAATCTTGCGAAACTCCTTTCTTGAACCAAAACTGTTAGAAAGCGAGTTTGGCGCTGTAAAAAGACTGTGTTTACAGTCTATTCAATCTTTGGGTGATAATCCTTCACAAATCGCAAGCATTGCACTTAACGAAGCTCATTTACCAAAGCCATTCAATCGTTCTGGATATGGGTGCCAAAGCGATATTGAGCACCTAACTCCCAGCATGTTACAAAAAGTTTGGAAGGAAACATTCGTTCCAGATGGTTCCATTCTGACCGTTGCGGGCGACTTACAGCACGGTAAGGTCGTTGAGTTGGTTGAACAACATACAAATAAGTGGTTCGGAAAAAGAAATATAATTAAAGAACAAAGTGCTGCTTCTAGAGAGCAACGCCACATTGAACATAATTCTTCACAAGTTCACATAGCGATTGGATTTGACGGTCCAAATGCTACAGATGAAAACACACTGCTTGAATCTATTGCGATGTCGATCTTTGGCGGTGCAACAAGTGGTCGCTTATTCACTGAAGTTCGACAAAAGCGCTCACTTTGTTACAGTGTTTCCGCAGGATACTCGCCTTCAAAAGAACGATCTATGGTTCGCATATATGCCGGTACAACGCCCGAAAGAGCAAATGAAACCATCAGCGTGTGCCTTAAGCAACTGCACCGCCTGAAAGACGGTATTACCCAAGAAGAGTTTACTCGTTCAGTTACCCGAATGAAATCGAAGATTGTCATGCAAAGTGAATCCACTGCAGCTCGCGCTGGTGCTCTGTGGAATGATTTATATGCAAGAAATTACACAAGATCTGTTCAGGAATGCCTGCAACAGTTTGAGGGTATTACATATGAAAGAGTAAATCAATGGCTCAAACAACGAGAGTTTGGCGCAATCACACTGGCCACTGTAGGACCAAACAACATTCAATTTGATTACGAAACCCTTACTGGACCTGATTATTAATTGATTGGAACTTCAGCTAAACATGGCTGTTGTATGCTAGAGCCAAGCTCTGGTTGGGACGGTTTAAAATATTCAAATACCTGCTGACCGTTAACAAGGCGTGCTGGAAAGAGTGATAGTACGGAGTCGACTTCTTTACTATAAAATCCCGTTTCGGGGTCAAGCGCCCTACTGCCAAACAGTCCAACAGTGACTGAACTTAAATCAACCTCGTCATTATGGTAAAAATACGCTTCGAAACCCTTTAGACGAAGCTCGTGGGCATATTGTTCTGCGGAAGCCCTTCTTTTTAAACTTGGATATTGGCCACTTTCAAAATCACCCCAAACAGCTACCTCAAGAGTGAATATAGGGACGAGTGTAGGAAACTCCTTTCGAACACTCCACAAATCATAAGGGTGGAGAGCCTTTTGCTTTATTGGAGGCTTGAATTTCATGAGAATCAACTGTTTAAAAAGTTGACCGCCCTGCCGATCTGGAATGCTTCGAAGCATCGCTATATCATTTTGCGCTTGCGGGTCGTCATATCCTTGATAGGAGCCATATGTAAGCGCAGAGCCACGACTGCGGGGTCTACAAGCTAAAAAATGGGTAAGAGGAGGATATTGGGCTGCAATCTGCTGGCGGGATGT
>CAJWSE010000002.1 GCA_913046275.1 uncultured Phycisphaerae bacterium
CAAAAAAGGCACACCGGTCGAAGCGGAGTTTGTCTGGCCAGCGTAGAGAGACTAGCGTATGCGGCCCTACATTGAGTTGCGTTGCTGATGAAGTGGAATAGAAAAGTACCGAATATGGCGAAAAAGAAAGAACTGACGTTGATTGCCACGGATGCAGAGTTAGTTGGCGACATCACGTTTTCCAGCCAACTGGTGGTAAACGGCGTACTGCGAGGATCCACATCGGCAGAGGAGCCGGGGGCTTCAATGACGGTGAGTCCGGGAGGGCACGTCGTAGGTGACATTCGCGCCCCGGTGGTGTTGATTCACGGTAAAGTTGATGGGACTGTTTATGCCCTCGAGCATCTTGAAATCGCCGAGGGTGCCGTCATCCAAGGTGACCTGCACTATAATGTGCTGCAGATGCACATGGGCGCCTCGGTGCAAGGACGGCTTATTCACTCCGTGCCAGAAAAAACGGCGCCGGTCGAAGAAAGGAAAGTTGAAGGCATTGGGCTAGTCAAAGAATAATAAGACCATGCACGCAGATATCGCATTTTCTGAAAGAGCCGCTGGCAAAGTGAAACGCCTGATCGAGGACGAGGGAGACCCCTTGCTGTGTCTTCGGGTCTTTATCACAGGCGGAGGCTGCAACGGCTTTTCCTATGGCTTTACGTTCGATGATACGCCCGCGGAGGACGATGCCGTGATTGAACGCTCAGGTGTACGTATGCTGGTGGACGCAATGAGCTACCCCTACTTAGCAGGCTCGGATATTGACTACGTCGAGGATCTCTCCGGTTCGCAATTTACGGTTTCAAACCCCAATGCTTCTGCAACCTGCGGCTGCGGCAGCTCGTTTTCTCTATAATTATCGCAACACGCAGAGAATTGGCCGAGTAAGACGAGCGCGCGGGCCCGCGAGTTCTTAGCCAGGATAAACGGCGCCCAAAATGCGAGTGCCGAGGGCGCCAGTAACCAATGGGTTGTTCCCCGAAAGATTTGCTAAGCGGCGATAGGCAAGCCAAGCAAAGGCAGCGGCTTCGATAGCGTCACCATCGAAGCCCCAAGCCTCCGAGGGCATTACCTGAGCATCCGCCGACAGCTCTTGCAGACACCTCTGCATGTTGCGCAGCAGGTGATCATTTGCGCGTCCGCCACCACAAATCGGCACGTCGCGCACATCGGGCATTGACTCGATGATCGAGGCGGCCACGGTTGTCGCAGTTAATTGAGATAACGTGGCTTGTACATCGGCTGCGGATGGCAGGCCGGGTGGTGCGCTCATATGAGATTCAAGCCAAGCAAGATTGAAATATTCTCTGCCGGTGCTTTTTGGCGGTTTTTTGGCAAAGTAGGCATCGCCAAGCATGCGCTCCAGTAAGGCTTCTTGTACTTGCCCCGTCGCGGCCCACCTACCGGACGCGTCAAAGCGCTCTGGGAGATTAGGATGATGCTGGCAAAACCAAGCATCCATGAGACAGTTGCCCGGCCCGGTATCGAATCCGCCGCTCTGGTTGCCCAAAGGTGAAATGTTGCTGATGCCGCCAATGTTCACCACACAGGTAGCCCTCGCAGTATCGCCAAACAGCACATCATGGAAGGCTGGAGCCAGTGGCGCTCCTTGCCCGCCGGCGGCAACATCACGTCTTCGAAAGTCGGCCACCGTATCGATACCAGTGATCTCTGCAATCTGGTTTGGGTCACCAATTTGCAGCGTAAAAGCTGAATCACAGGTTCCGGGCGGCCTGTGCCTGACGGTTTGACCGTGGCTGCCGATGGCTCGAATTGACGTTGGCTCAATATCTAGTGAGTGTAGCCAGTCGACTATGCAGGCGCCGATAAAATCTCCGAGCTGCGTATCGCATTCGCCCAACAAATCTACGCTTGATTGATCTGGCTGGCCGCAGGCGAGGAGAGCGTCTCGGAGTTTTTGGGGTAGTGGCCTTGTTTGCGCGTTGAGCAGGGCGATGGCGTCACGCGCTCGGTTTGAATGCTTTGGCGGCGAAACTTCAATGAGCGCAAGGTCGAGACCGTCCACACTGGTACCTGTCATACAGCCGACGTAGCGACCGTACATCACGAGCGCTGGCTCGTCAGCGCGAAGGTAACCTGCTGATTGAAGTGGTCTAATAAAACCAATCGTTCGAAGGTGCTCTCGCGGAAGCGTGCGATTTCCCGCTTGTTTACGGGCTTCGCTTGGGGGAGTGACACCGTGCGAGGGTTCTGATGCACACCGTTGACGAGAAACTCATAATGAAGGTGGGGGCCGGTGGCATAACCAGTCGATCCTACATAGCCAATGATTTGACCTTGCCTGACGCGCTTGCCTGCTTTGATGCCTCGCGCAAACTTCGACAAATGTAAGTACTTCGTCACGAATTGTTCGCCGTGCTTGAGCACTACGTAGTTGCCATTGGGCTTAGTGCGAGACGCGACTTCTACCCGGCCGTCGCCAGCCGCCAGAATGGGAGTGCCCGGAGGCGCTGCATAGTCGATGCCGCGATGCGGCCTAACAGTTTTGTATAGCGGGTGCTTGCGACGCAGATTAAAGCTCGAGCTGATGCGAGAAAATTCGACTGGCGCGCGCAAAAATGCTTTTCGCATACTCAGGCCTAGGGCATCAAAATAGTCAGAGATGCCATCCTCTGTGGTGTAGCGCACTGCCGTATAGGCGCGACCTTGGTTGACAAATCGTGCTGACACGATGTCGCCGAAGCCGATGAACTCTCCGTTGAGATACTGTTCTTCCACGAGAGCAAAAAATTCATCTCCGGGCCGGATGTCGAGTACGAAATCCACATCCCACTGGAAAATCTGCGCAAGGCGCATGGTGACGTTGTCGGGCAAGCCAATGGCTTGGCTGGTTAAAAACAAGCTGCTGTCGATCACTCCGTGTTTATAGGTCAATACCTTTACTGGTTCTTCGATGATCTCTTCGCTAACAAAGCGGTCGTCTTTGTCGCGAGAGAACACGACCCGCTCTAATGGGCCAGGCTGGTAGGTCAGTGTGGTCAGTCGCCCCCGATTGCGTTCAAAAGTCAGTTCGGCACCGGGAAAGATGCCATTTAGCCTGTCACCGTGCTTGGTCTGGGTGAGTGCGTAGAGTGAACGGGGAGAAAAATCGTTCCGCGCAAAGATCAAAGCCATGCTGTCGCCGCTGCGCACAATCTCTTTTTTTTTCAACACATTAGGTAGTTCTTGGTCAGCGAGCACTGGCTCGGCAAGGTCGCTGTTAACGTGAATTCCTTTGGTGGAAATGTCACTATTCTCGGTGATCCTTCGATCAATGGCGTTGTCGTATCGGCAAACCAACATGAAGATGGTGTTGGGACTGTGCCCGTTGCAAAACTCTATATGAATTGCACAACGCATATCGAAAATAGCGAACTTGGTGAAACTGTATTTGTTAGCGCTACGTGCAATAACGATCCACTCAACCTCGTATCTGCGAACATTGTCGTACGAGCCCAGGATATACACGGGGTAACCGTGATTAACGGTTCTGGCGATGTCGTTGTACAGCAAATTACAGGCCCTGTTCATATTGAAAATAGTGATGGAGATGTTCGAGTTGTCACACCTCTCGTTATGAATGAACAAATTCTCATTGAAAATAGAAGAGGCAATATTATTTACCGCGTACGGAGTGAGTCTTCCGGGCTCATCGATGCAACTGCAATTGGCGGCGAAGCCACACTTGATTTACGACAAGGAAACGCTTCGATATTACCTGGCTCAACTGGTGAACGCCTCGCAGCGCAATTTAATGATGGAACAAACCCTATGACAATGCGAACAACAGATGGCAATATAAGAATATATGTAAATCCAGATCCAATTGGAAGTGAGCCCCTTTTTAGTACTGATTGGATTTCGTGGTAAAACGTGGCTGCTCAACGAGAACTTCATGACTTCTTCTTTAAAGAAGCGAAGCGCAAAGGTTATCGCAGCCGTGCTGCTTATAAATTGATAGAAATTGATGACAAAAAACACATCATGAGTAAAAAAGATGTTGTGCTAGACTTGGGTTGTGCGCCAGGGAGCTGGCTTCAAATCATCAGTGAGCGAGTTGGGCCAAAAGGAAAGGCCATTGGTGTTGATTTAAAAGCCATTGATCAAACAAATCTTCCTGAAAACACAACAAGCTTTCAAGAAGATGTCAAGACACTAACTCCTGAATTTTTTAATGGAGAGTTGTTTGATGCCTTGCTCAGCGATATGGCACCCAATACAACTGGGAATAGAACGATTGATCACCATGGGTCTGTGCAGCTATGCCATACAACACTTGATCTCGCGACTATTTTGCTAAAACCGCACGGCAATTTGGTTATGAAGGTACTCGAGGGTGGGGCATATTCAGAATTGCTTGAACGGTGCTCAAATATGTTTGAAAAAACCAAGGGTTTTAAGCCTAAAGCTTCCCGGGCTATTTCAACAGAAATGTTTATCGTATGCATTGACCGCTACGAAGAGCTACAAGCACCAATACCAATGGCACCACAACCACCAAAAGCCGGGTGGTAACGAGCCCTACAAGCACTAAAGCATTACAACATTTTTGCGCCGGAAGCTGTCGCCTGTTCGATGATACGCTCCGCTGTTCGAATTGCCATGGAACCTGCCTCAGCGTCAACGTAAGGTTTTTTACCTGTTCGAACACTGTGCAAGAAATCTCTTGCCTGAAGCGTGAGTGCATCTTCATCACCAACCTGTGGTTCTTCTACCTCAACTAAATTCACATAGTCAATAGAAGATAAATCTTCGCCTGCTGCAAGCCGAGTACGTAAATCAACAAGCTGCTCTTCGTTTGCAATTTTGCGGACGAGGGTAACATGTTTTTTTACAAAATCAGCAGAAACATAAGAATCTTCACTAATTATTCTAAGCTTACGCTCAGTTTTTAAGCCAAGTCGACTTCCTGTGACATTGGCTGTACAGCCGTTAAATTCAAGGCGAGCGTTGCACATATCTTCTGCTTCGCCCATCACGCTGACTGCATTTGCATAAATATCTTCAGGCTCTTGACCAGTTAACATTGTGAGCAAGTCAAGATCATGAATCATCATGTCAAGTACAACACCAACATCGGTGCTGCGAAACGTCATTGGACTAATACGCACCATCTCGATAAAGCGTGGTTTCAAATTCTCAATCGAGGCAACAGCACGCATAACTGGGTCGTAACGAACAACATGACCAACCTGCAACACCGCACCCCCTTGCTTTGCAGATTCCGCTATGGCTGCTGCGATATCTGCTGTTGGCGCTAATGGCTTTTCAATCAAGCATCCAATTCCTCTTTCAAGAAGTGGCTGTGCTACTTCAAGATGATAAATAGTCGGCGTAGCAATTGTGACTGCGTCAACTCCATCATCAATTAATTCTTCTACTGTGGAAAAAGCCTTGCCTCCCCACTCTTCAATAATATCGTTGCGCCGTTCTGCATTATGGTCAACAACGCCAACAAACTCTACATCCTCCATTTGAGAATATATTCGTGCGTGGTGTCTGCCCATTCGGCCAACACCAACAACTGAACAACGTAATTTTTTCGTATCTGTCATGCTGCATATTCTACAACGTCAATCAAAACCAACGCGTATGTTTATACTCTTCTATTTTTGCTTTTATTCGATCTTGACGACCCTCAAGACCATCATCATATTCCAACGACCAACTCGCATCTGATGAAAACTCAAACAAAGCGCGGGCGAATAACGAGATGCACCACAACCATGGAATCATGAGGGCAAGAATATATACCCACCACATAAATGCGCCTTGGTGCGCTTCGAGACCTGCAGCTGCAAAATGTTTCCACGGAAGTACAAAAACCAAAAAACCAATGGTGAGTGTTGCAACTGTGAATGCGGTGCAACGCTTTGCAGCCATATCAAGATTCAGACGCAACGCTAAATCGTGGAGCCAAAATGAAACGCCTGCCAGGCCGATCCCAGCAATTGCGTGCATGAACAAGAGCATCTCACAATACTTTAAATTTCCGCCAAGCGTGTATTCTTTCTGCGGAATGTGAAAGACAAGCCAAAACGCATATCCAACTGCCCAGCACCATTGAGTATAAGGAACTATTATTCGAATCCAAGTGTACATTGGCGGCATCGAGGCATCTACTCTTGCGGGCATCATCCCGATGGTGACAAATGGCCAGAAGAGTGACAACGCAAAAAGAATAAGACGGTAAAGCCCAATTGGAATCATGGCAAATGTCACCATAAGTTGCAACACAAGCAACGCCGTAACAAACAAGCCACCAATTTTCATCCAATATTTGATGCGAATTCGAATGTCGGGCACAGGAGATAAACCCTTTACTGCAAGATTCGCATTAATCATACGCATAACCCCGCTATCTTCTTTATCTATGCCCCCGACAGACACAATCCGTTGATCGTCCCCACACTCGGGGCAGTTAGCACCTATTGAAAGGCCTTGCAAATTGTATTTACAAGAACGACACTTCACTGAATCTTCATGCTTCATTCAGATTATTATGAAGCCGCAATCGAACTTCTTTTTTGCTTGCTTATTAGCGACCTTTGCTAGTTTGTGAATATATTCTGTCATATTGCACCCCTCACACAAGATGACACATTCTGCTCTGCGTATTTCACGGCATTTTTAAACATCTGTAAACCGATAGTGTCACCAGTACATTCTTTTTCGGATAATCGAGTCCATGTTGGGTGTTGTGTCCAGCGTAGATACCGTTCAGGGTGCGGCATCAAACCAAATACTAAGCCGCTAGCATCACAAATCCCCATGATGTCTCCAAGTGAACCATTTGGATTATCTTGAGGACAATATCTACAAGCAATCTGACCATTTTCCTCGAGTGATTGCAGTGTAGATGTATCAGTTACAAAGCGACCTTCGCCATGTGCAATTGGAATAACACTTCCACTTTCGTTTGTTTGAAGGTTTTTTGTCCAGATACATCGTGTATTTTCTGGAACCCGGAACTGAACCCACCGATCAATAAATCTTGCCGAATTATTTTGGGCCAGAGAAACAGTTGGAGTTGGCGATTGCGACTCAAAATTGTTTCCAGGTACTGGTCCTGGGAGCAATCCAAGTTGCACCGCAATTTGAAAACCATTGCAGGGCGCAATCATTGGAACACCACGCGTGAGCGCCTCAACAAACTTTAAATACAATGTTTTTCTCATCAGATGAGCCATGACTCGACCTGCGGCAATTGAATCGCCATAACTAAATCCTCCAGGTAAACCAATTAATTGGAATTGTTCGATTACCTCTGGGTTCGACATCAACTCATTCAGGTGAATTGATGTGGGCTCCGCTCCTGCAAGTGCAAAACCCTCTGCCAGTTCAAGATCACAATTGATTCCCGGAGCTGTAATAATGAGTGCCCTTGTCATATTAAATCGCCATTCCTTCTGCCCAACACGTTCGCAATTTATTGATATTCCAGCTCGCTTCACCAACTGTAATATTGGTGGAATGATTAAATTCACCAATGACTTCATTTGGCACATCACCTAATTCTTGCTGAAGCTGCACCAATTTTTCCGACTCAACTTCTAACAAATATCTTGAGGGCGTTTCTGAAAAACAAAGTTCGTTTTCTTCAATGAACAAAGATAATCCTAGCCCACCACCAAAGGCCATCTCAGCAGCAGCAACCATCAAACCGCCTTCGCTGCAATCATGGGCAGAAGTTACATAATTGTTTTTTATTGCTCTGTGCACTGCCTTTGCATACAGCGGGCCATTCAAAAGTGAAACTTCCGGAAGCGCATTGTCGCATTTGGCATCTTGGTCAATCATAAGAAGGTGGGAACCACCCATTTGTTCTTTTGTTTCGCCTACGAGTACCAACATATTTCCTGCACTCTTTGCATCCATCGTAACGCATTGCGAAATGTTTTCAATCATTCCAAATCCTGAAATTAACATTGTTGGTGGAATGAAAATTGTTTCACCAGAATTTGTTGTGAATTGATTATTCAATGAATCTTTTCCAGAGATAAATGGGGTTTTATACGCTTTAGCTGCGTCATAACAACCATGTGAACAGCGCACCAGCCGACCAAGTGATTCTTCATCTTTCGCACTTGGCCAACAATAGTTATCAAGAATTGCGATCGTTGATGGGTCTCCACCAACACACACAATGTTTCGAACGCATTCATCAATAGCTGCCGCTGCGAGGAGATAAGGATCATCCGCCAAACCTGTTGCAAGACCATTTGCGATTGCGAGACCTTTTAAAGAACCCCGAACTGGGGTGATGACTGCAGCGTCCGATGGCGCATCTCCAAGCGGACCAACAAATGGTCGAATGACACTTCTGCCCTGTACTTCGTGGTCGTATTGTTGCACGACTGATTGCTTTGAAGCAATGTTTGGATGAGCCAATAATTTTGGCAACATTGTTTGCACATCAACAATATTGTTCCCTGGTATTGTTGTAATTTTGGGTGCCCATTTTGCTGTGCGGGTAGTACCAGGATAGCCTTCGTGCAAAAAATGCATATCAAGATTACCTACTTCAACGCCGTTGTACAAAAGTACAAGATTAACTTCGGGCGTCCCAAACTCTCCCAAATCACACATCTCCGCACTATGCCGAGCACAAATTTCTTTTACAGTCGCCACATTTTCAGGTGGAACAGATAAAACCATTCGTTCTTGCGCTTCACTAATCCATATTTCAGATGGTTTGAGTCCAGCATACTTTAGTGGGGCTTGGTCAAGATTTACCGTTGCGCCAATTTTTTCGCCCATTTCGCCAACAGCACTTGAAAAACCACCAGCACCGCAATCAGTTATTGCACTAAATAGACAGCCAGAGATATGGTCACGAGCTTCTAGAATAGCATCCAGTGCTTTTTTTTCTGTGATGGGGTTTCCAATTTGTACCGCATGCGAAAACTCATCTGCATGTGTGTCAGTCAATTCTGCTGATGAAAATGTCGCGCCGTGAATACCGTCGCGACCTGTTTGGCCGCCGATGACGATAATACGATCTCCTGGCTTTGCATCCCCTTCAATCGCATCGATTGGCATGACACCTACACAGCCGCAATATACCAACGGGTTACCAGCATAATTGTTATCAAACCAAACAGCTCCATTTAGTGTCGGAATACCCATTCGATTACCGTAATCGCGAACACCACGAACCACTTCACTTAAAATTCTCCTTGATTGGAGACAACCCTCAGGAGGCATGTTGTCAAATTCAGCTACACAGAACACATCTGTCGCTGCAATTGGTCTTGCTGATAGCCCTGTGCCAATAATGTCTCGGATACACCCACCAATTCCAGTTGCTGCTCCGCCATACGGTTCAAGTGCCGATGGATGATTGTGTGTTTCCACTTTGAAACACACTGCATGCTCTTCATCGAATTTCACAATGCCGGCGTTATCTACAAACACACTAAGGCACCAATCAATATCCGAATCCATGAGCTCAAAAGTTGCTGCAGCAACGGTGCTTTTTAAAAGATTATGAATTGTAACAGTGCCATCATCGTGCTCTTCATGATGAGGTCGATTCGTTGCATCAGGACCTTCATAATTAATTGTTGCTTTTAGTGTTTTATGAACACAGTGTTCTGACCACGTCTGCGCGAGAGTCTCGAGTTCTATTTCTTTAGGGTCCCGGCCAAGTGTAGTATAAAACGCTTGCACTGCTTGCATTTCTTCAAGGTCCAGGAAAAGGTGAGATTCTCGAGACATCCGCTTCAGTTCATCGTTGGATAAGCCCAGAATCGGGACCTCAGGCACAGTCATATCATGAATATGACCATGCGGAAATTCACTTGGGTGGTATGGCGTTGAATGGATTCCATGCACAACAGTGTTCGCAAGACATTTACTAGCAATTATGTTTGCAATATTTTGATCTGCACCATAAAAATCAAAACGTTGACCGGTTTGTACACTGACTTCCTTGCCAAGGGAAAGTTGAATTGCGAGTTCCACAGACTGTGCTTCTGGATCCATTACTCCTGGCAAGGGATGTATCTCGATCATCGAATCAGCGTGTGGCTGCGATGCACCTATAAGGTATTGTTCTGTCACCGGATCGCACAATAAACCCGAAGCAATATATTCAATCGATTCCTTATCGAGATCACCGTCAATCAGATACACGGCACTCGTATCTATTGATGAAGGAAGTGATGAAATGCCCGCCGATTTCACCTGCTTTTGAGCAGCAAGACCTTTCGGATCGCTACCTCCAAGTGCAGAACGGACTTCAATTCGAATGACTGCCATAATATCCGTAGGGTATCAAAGGTCGAGTTGACGATACCATGTATACCATGACGAATCTCCAGAGTTTTACACTATTCACTGATGGAGCCTGTTTAGGAAACCCTGGACCAGGTGGGTGGGCATATATTTTACGAAATGAAGAGAGTGAAGTGGAATGCTCGGGCGGTGAATCCGACACAACAAACCAACGAATGGAACTCACCGCAGTCCTGCGAGCCCTTGAGGTACTCGAAGAACCCTGCCAAGTCACCATTTACTCAGATAGTCAATACGTAATAAAAGGTCTCACTGAATGGATGGATGGGTGGGTTACAAGAGGTTGGAGGAACGCCTCAAAAAAGCCAGTTGCAAACCAAGATCTATGGAAACTACTTGCCAAACTTCGAGAAAAGCACACACTCACGACACACTGGGTTAAGGGCCATTCAGGTCATTGTGAAAATGAACGATGCGATGAAATGGCATCAAATGAAGCTGCAAAATATTGACTTTATTCAAATAGAAAAACAAGGTCCAAAACACCCTGACTTATCTCAGTGAAGCAATAATGAAGGATTTTATGCACGCAACACAAAGGCAATCCTGTTAGGTTCAGTATTATCGGACCACTTGCTATCTAGTAAATAGCGTAGGGGTTGCCTCTTTTGCCAGTGTTGGTATCATATGTGGCTCGCCTGATTGATAGGGCGAACAAACTACTATCCCGGAATTACTTATGCCAACAATCAATCAACTCGTACGAAATCCACGTAAAACACCCAAGGTGAAATCCAAGGTGCGTGATATTGAAGGATGTCCTCAGAAACGTGGCGTTTGTCTTCAAGTAAGAACAGTAACACCAAAGAAGCCAAACTCCGCGCTTCGCAAGGTTGCTCGTGTACGGCTTTCGAATGGAAAAGAAGTAACTGCTTACATTGGTGGCGAGGGACACAACCTTCAAGAACACTCCATCGTTC
Organism: uncultured Phycisphaerae bacterium; assembly: GCA_913046275.1. The sequence continues at coordinate 11,214 of CAJWSE010000002.1, forward strand.
TTGTTCGTGGTGGGCGTGTGCGTGACCTTCCTGGTGTGCGTTACCACGTCGTACGTGGTTCTCTTGACACACTTGGTGTGGACGCACGTAAGCAAGGTCGTTCTAAATATGGAACGAAAAGAAGTAAATAAGATACTGCACGACAAAGTGCAAGCAAGTAATCACGGTTGGGTGTTCGGTAACTCCCTCCTCACACTTTGTGAACTGTGGTGAACCAAAAGTCGCAATAGCGGCAGATGAGCTAAAAAGGAAATCCAATGGCTGGACGTATAACTAAATCCGAAGATCAATTGAAACCAGATCCTAAATTTGGTGACAAGGTACTATCAAAATTCATTAACTCCTTCATGAAAGACGGTAAAAAAGCTGTTGCTCAACGAGTAATGTACGACGCACTGGACCGCATCGAAAATAGACTTAAAAAAGAAGGTGGCAAAGAAGACGATGCTCCAAAAACCCCAATGGATGTCTTTCATAAAGCGCTTGAAAATGTACGACCAAACGTTGAAGTTCGGTCAAAACGTGTTGGCGGGGCAAACTACCAGGTGCCAATGCCTGTAAATGCTCGTCGACGTCAAAGCTTGACATTCCGCTGGATTGTTACAGCTTGTCGGGCTGAAAAAGGGAAACCATTCGCGCAATGTCTTGCAAAAGAATTATGGGATGCATCAAGAGGCGAAGGCAAAGCAGTGAATACACGTGAACAAACACACCGTATGGCTGAAGCAAACAAAGCATTCTCGCACTTCGCATTTTAACCTAGGCCTACACAAAGGCGAACACACACATGGTTTATTCTGACCGCTACCACCGCCAACGTCTCGTCGAAGGGATAGGCGATGGCGGTCAAGAAAAAATATCTAAGGCTACCGTAGCGATTGTTGGGGTGGGTGCGCTTGGTTGTATGAGTGCCTCACTTCTAGCTCGTGCGGGTGTAGGAAAGCTTGTTTTAATTGATCGAGATATTGTTGAAACAACTAATCTGCAACGCCAGATTCTGTTTACGGAAAAAGACGCAAACAATCAACAACCAAAAGCATTTGCTGCGAAAGCGCACCTTGAAAATGCAAACAGTGAGATAACCATTACCCATCATGTCGAAAATCTCACGGCACGAAATATTGAACGGCTACTTAAAAATGTGAATGTTATTGTTGATGGACTCGACAATTTTCATACTCGATATTTATTAAACGACTATGCGGTCAAAACCGAAACACCCTATATGTTCGCGGGTGTTATTGCAGGACGGGGTAATGTAATGTCAATCATTACTCCATCAACTCCATGTCTACGGTGCCTATTTCCAAATCAGCCCAAGGGCGGTAATCAAGACACATGTGATACCGCTGGGATTTTGGGTGCAGCCATAGGTATTGCTGCATCGTGCCAAACAATGGACACCATTAAATATATCTCTGGAAATCAAGATACAATTTCACCCACCCTGTTGACGTTTGATTTATGGAATACTGTAAGTAGCCGTATTTCAACTGGCGAGCCGTTAGAAAGCTGCCCCTGCTGTAGTAAAAAACATTTTGAGTTTTTACAAAAAATCGAACCAGAACCACTCGTCCTTTGTGGTCAAAACGCTGTTCAGCTTCCGAGCAACAGCGATTTTGATTTGCAAACTACAGCATCTCGCTTAGATGAGCATGGAAGTTTTGATTGTAATGGTTCGATGATTAAAGGTTATTTTCATGAAGAGTGTGATGAAAACAATGAGGCAATTCGAATGCTTTGCTTTAAAGACGGCAGAACTATCATTCATGGCACTAATGATATAAATCGTGCAAAAGCTATTTTTGAAAGATATGTTGGAACTTAAGGCACACCTCTTCTATACTGTGAGCAGACATGGAAAAAATACCAATCATTGAAACAAACACTGTGCCTTGCCCATCATCCCTCGATGGACCGGTCACCCTGCGTACGTTACGCAAGTGGTCAAAAGAAAACAGTAAGTGGTCTTGTCTGACTTGCTACGACGCTACAACGGCACATTGGATGGCCGAGGCGGGACTACCAACAATGCTTGTGGGGGATACTGCTGCTGAGATGATTCTTGGTTATGACAGCACTATTTACGCTCCACTCGATTTTCTAATTACACTAACTGCCGCAGTCAAGCGCGGAGCTCCCAATGTATTCGTCATTGGCGACATGCCATTCCTAAGCTACCAAGTTGATGAACCGTCAGCGATTCGAAATGCTGGTTTATTCTTGACTGAGGGAAATGCAGATGCTGTGAAACTGGAAGTGGATGGAAAATTGGTTGATCGTTTTGCAGCAATTTGTAATGCCGGCATCGCAGCAATCGCACACCTGGGCTCTAAACCGCAGCAAGCAAAACAAACTGGTGGGTATACCGCCGCTGGTCGAAATGCAAATACGGCGAATACTATTGTTGCTGATGCTATCGCAATGGAGCGAGCTGGTGCTTCGATGATTTTACTTGAAGCTGTCCCAGAAGAGGTTTCGCAGGCTGTTGTAAAAGCTGTTGGCATACCCGTTATTGGATGCGGTGCGGGCACTGCATGCCACGGTCAAGTCGTTGTAATGCAAGATTTAGCGGGATTAACAAAATGGCAACCGGCATTTGCTAAACCAACTGCGTCGATTGGAAAATCTATCTCTAAGATTGCTGAGAAGTGGATGTCAACTGTTTTTCAAAATGATCTGGGTAAACACCCCTACCGAATGCAAGAAGGTGAATCTGAAAGATTCCAGTCCTGACTTGATTGAATAAGCTCTTGGGTGATGAAATGTTTTGGTGCATGAATTACTTCATGAGCGTCTCCGTATTCAACGATCTTGCCCTCTGACATCACTGCTACTTCATCGCAAAAATGATGAACCAAAGCGATATCATGAGAAATAAACAGTACCGTTAATTTGTGTTCCTCTCGCAGATCAGTGAGCAAATTTATAATAGTTGCCTGAACACTCATATCCAGCGCAGATGTTGGCTCATCACACACTAGCAATGAAGGGGTCAACGCAATCGATCTCGCGATTGCTATTCGTTGTTTTTGGCCGCCTGAAAACTCTCGAGGATATTTTGAGATATCTTCGGAACGAAGGCCTACTTGAATAAGGAGATCCTCGGCCTTTTCAAGCAATTCGCTTTTTGACATGCTCTTGTGTACACGAAGCGGCTCCATCACAATATCACCTACCCGCATGTACTCATTAAGTGATCCTCCAGGATCTTGAAAAATCATTTGCATATCTGGGGCGATTAAACGCCGGTTTCGACTTGAGAGATTGTCGATTCGGCGTCCACCAAAGAAAATCGAGCCTCCTGAAAGTGGAACTAATTGCATCACAGCCCGTGCCAGTGTTGATTTTCCAGAGCCACTTTCCCCAACAAGGCCAAGCGTTATTCCTGAATGTAGATTTAAAGAAATGCCATCAACGGCAGACACTGTGTCTTCACCCTTCTGAAAGACCACTTTTGCTTCTTGAATTTTAAGTAGTGGCTGGCTGTTGTCCATTTGTAGCGCAGTGTATGGTATCTTCGGTAAGAGATTATGAAACAATATTTAGAATTACTCGACTACGTCCTTATGAATGGGACTAAAAAAGGTGACCGCACTGGGACTGGAACAAGAAGTATTTTTGGTTGGCAAATGAGATTCGACTTAAAGGAAGGTTTCCCACTGCTTACGACGAAAAAAATACATACTCGTTCAATTTTCTATGAGTTGCTGTGGTTTTTAAGAGGCGATACTAATATTGCCTATCTTCATGAGCACGGCGTCTCTATTTGGGATGAGTGGGCTGATACCAACGGAGAACTTGGTCCGGTCTACGGTTCACAGTGGCGTGGCTGGAAAACTGCAGATGGAAGAATAATTGATCAGATTGCTGAACTTGTTGAAGGGATAAAAAACAACCCAAACTCAAGAAGGCATCTTGTAAGTGCTTGGAATGTCGGTGAGGTAGACAAAATGGCATTGCCTCCTTGCCATTCATTGTTCCAGTTTTATGTTGCTAACAACAAATTATCATGCCAATTGTATCAACGCAGCGCTGACATTTTCTTGGGAGTTCCCTACAACATTGCTTCATATGCACTCTTAACCATGATGGTTGCACAGGTGACCAACCTTAAACTGGGAGATTTTGTACATTCATTTGGCGATGCACACCTTTATGACAACCATGTTGAACAGGCAAAAGAACAACTTGCACGAGATACAAGACCATTGCCGACTGTCAGACTCAATTCTGAAATTAAATCCATCTTTGATTTTAAATACGAAGATATTGAAATTATTAATTACGATCCACACCCACACATTGCCGCACCGGTTGCTGTCTAACACTATGGAAATTATTGTTGCAACTACAGATAATTTTGTCATTGGTGCAAACGGTGACATGCCATGGCACTTGCCAGCAGATCTTGCGCACTTCAAAAAGCTAACTTCCGGCCACACTATTGTTATGGGGAGAAAAACCTGGGAGTCCATTGGTAAAGCGCTGCCAAACCGACTTAATGTTGTTTTAACAAGGCAAGATAATTTTAAAGTAGAGGGTGCAATAGTTATTAATACCCTCGATGAAATTGCGCAGCTCCAGACTCGGGGTAGAATATTTATCATAGGCGGCGGAGAAATCTATAGACAATCTCTAGCCAAAGCAAAATGGATTCACATTACTAGAATTCGTACTTTGATTGAAGGCGATACGACATTCCCCAAGTTCGATGAACAAAAATGGCGCTGTGTTGAGCGTACAGAACACTGTGCGGATGAGAAGAACCGTTTTGATTTATGTTTTGAATCGTGGTCTAGAGTCTCATAAAGACACTTCTGATTAAAAAAAACGATTCGTGCCGATATCTAATAAGCACAATGAAAAATGAATTACACCAACTCGCATCTCTACAGTGTTGCCCCTATGTTGAAGACGGCAATCATGCGTGTTCAAGTCGATTTACTCTTGGAAGACTCGATCAAGCGTGTAGTGTTTGCTTTGGTACGTACCAAACGTGCGCCATGTACCTTCAAATTTCTGGTGTGACGACAGCGCCGCCGTTGGATATGACGATTAATGACCGTACTATCGAATTACGACCAACAGGTTCGTGACTTTTTTAGTTACCTTCGAGTCGAAGCTGGGTTGTCGAGCGCAACCTTAGAGGCATATCGTCGTGATCTTGGTCAACTAAAAGAAGAACTTGTTGTACAAGGAGTAGTTTGTTCAAGTGAAGTAACCCCCGCGCACCTGGCTACGCATATTCGAAAGTTACATAGAGATAGAGGACTACAAGCATCTAGTGTAGCGAGACACCTGTCAACAATACGAATGTTGTTCCGTTTTTTACTTGCGTCCCATCAGATTGAACAAGACCCTGCCCGATTACTTGAAACTCCAACTCGGTGGAAGCGATTACCAGATGTTCTGTCACCTCAAAAGATGAAAAAACTCATCGAAGCAGCGAACCAAGATTCTGGGCGGCTATGGCAAAGAGATCGTGCTCTTTTAGAATTAATGTACGCAGGTGGAATGCGCGCAAGCGAAGTTGCTGGGATTGCTCCTAATGATCTAAAGGAGGCACTTGCTGTTGTAATGGTAACTGGAAAAGGTAACAAAGAACGAATTGTTCCAATTGGAGAGCCTGCTCTAATCGCTGTCCAACAGTATCGAGATGAACTCTTGCCTTCCCTTCTACGATTTAATGATGGCCGCGATCAGGGGAAACTGCTGCTCTCAAACACCGGGCGACCGCTTGAACGAGTTGCTATTTGGCAAATCGTTCGAAAAATAGCAAAACTGGCAGACCTTGGTGCTGTTCACCCCCATACATTGCGGCACAGTTTTGCGACCCACCTTCTCGCAGGTGGAGCAGATTTGCGTGTTGTTCAGGAGCTACTTGGTCATAGCGACATAGGAACAACACAAATCTATACACATATTGATCGGTCGCAGCTGAAGGCTGTTGTAGCAAAATACCATCCAAGACCTTAAAACTTATCATTTTGCTGTTAAAAATTTGTTTTAGTTTTAGCCTCATATCTCCGCACAGGTGGAACACTCTAATAGACCATGTATGATAGTTGTATGTTAGTTAGCCTGATAACAAGCTCTCTTTTGGCTACCGCGCAACCAGTTTGTACGGAATCTAATTTTGTTGAACATATGGGCAGGCTATTAACCGGTGAACATGAAGTTATCGCAAGAGCCATATTTGAAGATTACACCTCCGAAGTTATAACGGTTCACTCTCCTAACACGAACCAGCCTAAAAATCCCTACGAGACTCTTGAATACAAGGAACACCAAGCAAGAAAAATGGATGCCATTTTTGATGAGCTGACCGAATCACTATCCGTCATAAATAGTGCGCCTGCTTGGCAACGATGTATTCATGATCTGCGTAGAAGTGTGCTGCTTAATGGTCGAAAAACTAATAATCCCTGGGAGCAAACCATTTGGATTAATCCAAGTGATTTCGTTACCCTTTCAAATGCGTCAGCCAAGAGTATAAATTCTTTTTTACACAAGGCGGTTGATGAAGATCGAACCCACCGATTTGCTGCTCTAAAAGCAAAAAAAATAAATAATAATGACGCTTGTCGCTCAGCAGAACAAAATGCGATGGCGCTATGGCATGATTTCTACAAACAGTGTGTTCAACCATATCAAAATGATGCCATCGAATATGAAATGTATAAAAAAATTGACCACGGGGAAGAGATTACAAGAATGTACAAATGGGTTCTTGATAACGTAATAGAAAATGAAATTAGTTCGTTGTTTAAAGAACGTTATGCGAACTGGTTACTAATTCATACCAGGCAATTGAGTGGCATAAAAAAAATAATATTAAAAACCAGAGTGGAAGATGGATACGACCCGCTTTCAAATGGATGCGGTCATACTAATGAAGGGCGTTTTGAGCTGCTTAAACAAGAAGCGGAATTAAGCACAATAAACGCAAAAGTTGAAAAAGATTTACGCCAGCTGCTTACCGATGAACAAAGTCAGTCGTTTGAGAATTCGGAGTAACACTCATCAATAACGGTTTTCCAGCCGCGAAGTGTGTCTACTTGAATAAACCTTTGCTTTACTTCATCTGGTTTTGGATGATGTTTTGAAAACTGAATGCCAAACTTCCTCATAAGTCTAGATGCTGTTTTTTCACCATGAAGTCTTGTACATAGATCAATATGATCTAGAAGGGTCTGGCGTTGTTCTTGCAGTGTTGGCGGCAAAGGTTCATTACCATTAAATAGTGCTCTTGCCTGAGTAAAAAGCCATGGGTTACCAATGCAACCCCTTGCAACGGATACGCCATGAACACCCGTTTGTTGCATCATTCGGTAAATATCTGCTGCACACCAAATATCTCCACTACCAAAAATAAGCCTCTCTGGACGATTTAAAACAAGCTCTTTTAAAAACTGCCACTTTGAAGGCCCCTTGTACCTTTGCTCTACTGTTCTGGGGTGAACTGTTGCCCAAGTAAAACCAATATCATATGCATGGTCAAAAATATCATAAAAGTTATCTTCAGACCTTAGGGAATCATCCCAGCCCCTACGTAACTTCAATGTTGTTGGAATCGAGTCCGGAACAGCAGCTCGAACAGCGCTGAGAATTGCTTTTGCTTCATCCGGTGCTGTTAAAAAATGTCCGCCCCTATTACGTTTACGTACTTTTTTAACGGGGCATGCCAAGTTCACATCAATCATGTCGTACCCCATATCAACCAAAATCGATGCGCCATCTGCCATTTCTTTTGGATTTGTGCCGATGACTTGACCTGCAATTGGATGATCTTCTAGTCCCGCAGCTCTGTTACCCTCAATATCTCCACTCGCTGCCTCTTCCGCGAGCAAGTCAGGGTCCTCTCGCCTTCTTCCCTTACCACCACTAATTAAAGTTCGATCTAGAAGTGCTTCTGTGATACAAAATGGGCAGCCATGATTTCGAGCAATCAGGCGCATTGCCCCATCACTATATCCTGCTAACCCAGCTTGATAAAATGGCACATCAAAAGATGGGCAGGCCGAAACTATACGTTCATCAACCGCACACGAGAGTGCAAATTTAGCAATATCTTTATGGCAGGAATCGCTCTGGCCCGCGGGCTCCATGTTGACAGACATGAATCAATCCTCGTTAATTACAACAAGACCAACCAGTGGGATTTCATCATTTATTTGCAACTCAACAATAATCAAATCAGTTGCCTCATCTGTTCGCCAAATACCACCAGCGTTAAATTGTTCACCATAAGCATCTCGTAATTTTACAAGGTTAAACTCCACGGTTGAACCTGCTGGCATTGGAGGTAGGGCGCTTGAAAAGCGCTGGTTGACCCAAATTGTTGTTGGTGGGTAATCGTCTGCAGTACTGTTTACTATTGCAATGATGTCATCATCTCTAATAACCTGAATGGATACAGAATCCGCTAAATGTAAGCTGGAGGGGTATGGCGAATTTGCAAGTGATGGATTTCCTGCCGGATTCTGACAAGATGGAAGAATGAAGAATAAAAGCAATGCAATGTTTTTCATAGTAAATCCTTAAAAAGTAATTGATCTTGAAAAGAAGTCCAAGCCGCATGCCTCTTTAGCCATAGAAAGAGTTTCTTCTGTACGAGCATTTGCCCTTGCTGTTCCACCCCGAATAATATCAACGATTGTTTCATCATCTCCCTCATATTGTGCCCTGCGTTCTTGCATAGGCTCAAGTAATTCACTTATTGCTGCAGCCACTTCAACCTTTACATGACCGTCGCCAATGTTGTCACCTCGCACATACTTGTCTTTAATCTCAGCCGCCCTAGTTTCATCTGTAATAAATGTATCCACATATTGCATCAATGAACTGTTTGCATCGCCAGGATCTGTCATTGATTGTCTTCCTGTGTAAAGTTGGCCCAGTTTCTTTTTGACTTTCTTAGGAGTATCAGTAATTAAAATTGCATTGTTCAACGACTTACTCATTTTGTTGACGCCATCGGTACCAATCAAACGCCCAACCTTACCGACATCTGCTCGTGGGATTGGAAATACACCATTTTTCATTTCTGGAGCATCATCTTCAACATTTTCATCAATACCACAATAAAGCTTATTAAATCTTCGAGCAACTTCGCGGGTAAGCTCAATGTGAGGAATTTGGTCTTCCCCAACCGGAACCGCATGTGCTCTGAATGCAAGAATGTCTGCTGTTTGTCCAACTGCGTATAAAGGAAAACCAAAGCTGTAGTTGTCGCCGAGACCCTTTACTTTTATCTCTTCCTTAAGAGTTGGGTTTCTCATTACCCTATTAAATGGAAGAAGCATCGCAAACAAAAATGTTAATTCTGCAATAGCTGGTGTTTCAGACTGTAGAAAAATTGCTGACTTCTCTGGATTGATGCCCATAGCAAGATAATCACGAACAATCTCAAGCGTGTCCGAGTGAATTTCGTTTGGTTGATGGGATCTTGTCGTATATGCATGCATATTCGCAAGGAGAAAATAACAATCGTGTGTGTCTTGAAGCTCAACGCGCCTTCGAACAGAGCCAACATAATGGCCTAAATGGAGTTGTCCGGTTGGCGTATCGCCTGTTAGTATGACTTCTCGTGTACTCATAGAGTGGTACTGTAAACAATTGCGATATTCATTGTGTTAAAAAGGATATGAATTACGATTGGTGCTAATACTCCCCCGCTCTTGACCCTTGCATAACAGAGGCCAATCGAAAGGATAAACAAGCCGCCCAGGGCCGAGGGAGCCACGGCTCCGATGTGCATCACAGCAAAAAAGATGCTCGTTGCAAAAATAGCACCCCAAACTGTTTTTCCACCGATTACTGCCGAAAAAGTTGGCAAAATAAGCCCCCTATAGAGAACTTCTTCAAAAATACCTGCGCCAAGAGTGGCGCAGAGGACAACCACCCAAGCAGATTTACCCCAGTTTGATGTCGACAGCTGTTTCAGTGTTTCGTGCCCAAGCGTAGTCTGTGGCTCTATACCTAAGGTGACGAATAAAAAATGTAAGAAGCTGGTTACCGCAAAAGCCATGGGCACAAATACTACAAATGAGACCATAATTGAGGCCACAATATGTCTCGAGCCGCAGCGTTTTCGAAGGTTCGAATATGCCAACACAATTGGGGTTTGAAATATTATCGCAAGAGCAGACGCACAGGCAGCCCGTGTCATTGAATCTTCGGGGATAATCATCCACCCAATTGTCGCTCCTGCCATACTAAGAATCAGCATTGAAACCGCCAATAAAATTGCCATTGTGGGTGTAATTGCTGGATCAAGGTATCCCCGCCTAGGCAACGTACTTTTTCCCGAATGTAGAAACCAAATACCCATTACCAAAGAAAATATAGCCAAAACAACTGACAATAAATCAACTGAATCCGCTTCCACAATTTGTGATTCACCGTTACCCTTGGCAAAAGAAGTACATATGGCAATAACACTACAAAAAATCATTGCGCACAAACGAGATGAAGTTGCGCAGAGCAAAAAAGAGCGACCGCTCGAAGTTGTCCGTGAAAGTGCAGAATCTGCTGATCGACCACGTAATTTTTTTGGCGCTGTTGTAAATGGACATACGAAGAGCAGCACAAGCGTTATCGCTGAGGTTAAACGAATGAGCCCTTCAGCGGGATTGATTCGTGACGATTTTGATCCTGTTGCCATTGCCCTAGCGTATGAGAAGGCGGGCGCCTCCGCCATCTCTTGTTTAACAGATACACATTTTTTTGGTGGAAAACTAGAGTTCATTACTGCTATTCGACAGCATGTTGCGCTTCCCGTCCTTAGGAAAGATTTTATTGTTGACGAATATCAAATCTTAGAAGCACGATGTGCTGGGGCTGACGCCGTATTACTAATATCAGAAGTGCTTTCAGAGGGGCAGATTGTTGATTATATGATTCTTGCACAAAAACTAGGCATGACAACGCTTGTAGAAGCTCACGACATGGGTAATTTGTTAAAAGTTCAGCAACATATCGGATTCCCTCATGCAGGTTATTGCTTGCTTGGCATTAATAACCGCAATCTTAATACGATGACAACAGACTTGAACCATACATTACGGATGATTGATGTTGTTGAAGAACCAAGTATTATCGTAAGCGAATCTGGTATCAAACAGCCTGAAGACCTCGATAAACTTCGTGCTAATGGCGTTCATATTGTGCTGGTGGGCGAATCGTTATTAAAACAACCCGACCCCGGGCAGGCACTTGCACAACTTATTCGAATGAATCCAACGTAAACTACCCACTGCAATGATTAATATTTCTGAACAACAAAACATTGTACGACTCACCCTGAACAGGCCTGAAAAACGAAACGCGTTATCACTTGCACTGATTCAAGCACTTTATAAATCACTAGATACTATCGAAGAAAACCAGTCAGCACGTGCACTGATTATTGAAGGTGCGGGTTGTGCCAGTTGCGTTGGAAAAATTGAGTCGGCGCTAAAGGCGGTGTCCGGTGTAGAAAATGCCG
>CAJWSE010000003.1 GCA_913046275.1 uncultured Phycisphaerae bacterium
AGTAGCCTTTGAAATGCCAACTTCTGGTGGTCAATACAAAACTATTCATTATTCAGTTAGTGAAGTCCCTGAAAAAGGAAGTTATAAACCACGCAAAGCAGACACTCGCGTTGGTTACTTCACAACTTCATTTAGAGATCTGAATCAATTTCATGATGAGAATAAATGGATTAGGTACATCAATCGTTGGGACCTGCAAAAACGTGATCCAAGTTTAACATTGAGTCCTCCAAAAGAACCAATTGTGTTTTATATAGAAAATACAGTCCCTGTTCGTTACCGTCGTTGGGTTAGAGACGGTGCTCTATTTTGGAATAAAGCATTTGAAAAAGTAGGTATTGATAATGCGATTGAAGTCTACTACCAAGATTCTGCTACTGGTGCCCACATGGATAAAGATCCAGAAGATGTTCGGTATAACTTTATTAGATGGCTTCACAATGATGTGGCAACTGCGATAGGTCCATCAAGAGCCCATCCAATGACTGGTGAGATTTTAGACGCTGATATTGTTCTTACTGATGGTTGGATTAGAGCGTTTTGGCGGTGGTATAACCAAACCCCATTGTCAACAGAGGCGATGGGGGCGTTTACTCCAGAAGATTTACAATGGCTTGAAGAGAATCCAACTTGGGATCCTCGCATCCGCATGGCAAGTCCTGCTGAAGCCAAGCAAATTCTATCGGAGCGCGAGAATCGAAAGAAAGATCCTTCGTATGACCCATCAATTGAGAGGATGGATCCCATTTTAGCAAGCAATGAAGAGTTGGCGGAGATTGCTGGTTGGATTGGATGCGAGCATCATGGCTGTCTTGCAGCTTATCAATTGGCTAATCAAATGTCATTTGCTCGTTTAAGTCTGGAGTCACTAAATTTACTGGACTCTGATTCTTTTCATTCTACAAATGATCGTGTTACCGGAGATTCACTGGATGGAATTCCAGAGTGGTTTATTGGACCGTTAATGTCTAGCCTTGTATGCCACGAAGTTGGCCATACACTTGGTTTGCGCCACAACTTCAAAGCATCAAGTTTGTACACATTGGAAGAAATTAACTCTGTAGACGTTAGAGGCAAAAAACCATTTACAGCCTCAGTTATGGACTATAACCCAGTCAACTTTAATATGGAAACGGGCGATGTGCAGGGTGACTTTGCCATGATTGGTATTGGTCCGTATGATTACTGGGCAATCGAATATGGCTATACAACGGGTGATCCAAAGGAAGTACTCAAGCGTGCACACGAGCCAGCGAATGCATATCTTACAGATGAAGACACTGGAGGGCCTGATCCGCTTGCTAAGCGTTATGATTTTAGTAAGGACCCGTTGACATATGCAGAAAACCAAATGCGCGTCGTGAACAAACTGCGTGAAGATTTACTTGACAATTTTGTTGAAGAAGGTGACAGTTGGTCAAAAGCACGCCGTGGATACGAAACCACCTTGCGAATGCAACGCAGTGTCTCGAGCATGATGGCTGATTGGATTGGTGGAGCACATACAAACCGCAACAAAAAAGGTGATTTTGGCGAGCAAGATGTCGCCCCGGTACAAGTCGTTCCTGTTGAGCAACAACGCGCTGCATTAAACTTTATTGTCGAAACAATGTTTAATGAAGATTCTTTTGGTCTTTCACCACGCCTCGTAACTCATTTTAATGTTGATAAGTGGTATGGGGGTGGCGGTGAAGATGGTGAAGCAACATGGCCTGTACATGACAGTATTCTCGGTTCACAAGCTTCAATGCTATCAGCGATTCTTGCTCCGAGTCGACTAGGAATGGTCTACGATAACGAGTTTCGTGTGCCAGCAGATGAAGATGCGCTTACTGTGGCTGAAATATTTGAAACACTTGTGGATTCAATTTACGGTGATTTGAATACCCCTGATGGGAAATGGACTAACCGCAACCCTATGGTGTCATCGCTTGATCGAAACCTTCAAGCGGAGATGACTGATCGGATTATTGATTTAGCAACAGGTCGCGTTTCGATGTTTCGACCCGTTCGTACAATTGCATTGCTTCATGCAAAGCAACTGTACACACAGATGGGCAATCTTTTGAATAATGATTTCGATGTTGATACCTACACTCGTGCTCATCTTGAAGATATGCATGAGCGCCTTGGTAAAGCTCTTGATGCCATTTACACAATGTAAGTGCTCTTATTTAATTATTTAAAAATAAAACACCGCAATGCTAATTCGCATTGCGGTGTTTTTTAAAAACTGCTGTATCCTGTGTATTAATGAACTTTGATACACCACCAGAATCCCCAGTAATCGCGATGCAGCAATGGTTTGATCAGGCAGACTCTGAGCGCCCGACTGCAAACCCGCTTGCGATGTCGCTCTGCACTGTAAATAAAAATGGCACACCATCATCTCGTATGGTGTTATTAAAGGGTTTCGATGAACGTGGGGCTGTTTTTTACACAAATTACGAAAGTCAAAAAGCAAAAGAGATTGAATCGAATGCTGCTGTAGCCCTACTGTTTCATTGGGATGGCATACAGCGCCAAATTCGCGTTCAAGGCAATGCGGAGAAGATAACAGCGGAAGAATCTGACAGTTATTTTTCAACTAGACCAAAACTTAGTCAAGCTGGTGCTTGGGCAAGTAAACAGTCACAGCCTTTAAAGAGTCGAACCGTGCTGATGGCAAAAGTTGCGGCGATGACTTCGAAATGGGTTGGCAGGCAAATACCAAGGCCAGAGCATTGGGGTGGATATCGGGTTTCACTTAGTGTTGTAGAATTATGGCAAGGCCACGATGGTCGATTACATGATCGAATCAAATATACTAAAAACAATCATGTGTGGAACTGGGAACGACTTCAGCCGTAAAGATCTAATTGCCGCCGAGTAGTTTTCTTGCTTCATTCAAAAGTTCATCTGGTAATAGAGGGACTTCTTTTTCCGAGACCTGCTTTGCCTTTTCTTTGATGTTTGGTTTTTGGTTCTTGCAAATATTCTCTTGGATTGGTGTTGGGGTAGTTTTACCCAGTTCTTCAACTACTGATTGATGGATGCCAAATTCTTTTTTCCACTCCTCAGCATGCTCCGATGAAAGTCCTGATGGTCTTCGTATTGGTCGATTTTTTGGAGAGCGTTGGTCTTTTACTAGGGCTTCTAAAAAAGCAGCGGAACTCAAATGCGATGCACCATTAGCCTTGATTGACTTAATAATTTCACGGTCACTGGTTATTACTGTAATCGACCTTGCCGATGAAGAACTCGCAACAAGGTCCATAAGGTCATCATCTGCACGCCTTTTTGGCCCGGTAAAAATTGTATGGAATTTTGGATCATTAGCTACAATATCTGAGGGAGTACCATCGCAAACGAACGTTATTTTTACACCTGCCCAGCGGCTGTTTTTGAGTAATTCTCCAAGCCCTCGAAGGCCTATACCAGCAGATTCTGGTGGCAATATGCCGGTCTGGTGGAGCACATTCCAAGTATCAATCAGCAATTCCATTTATATGACTAGGATATCGCCTAAAAAAGAAAACACAAGCCTTTGAAAATAAAGAACTTAAGCATAATGACACTGCCCCTTGCAATTGCTCCCTTTTTGCGTTCTAATACGTGGCTCATAACTGTTTATTAATAGAAGGTGACCACACTTATGGCAATCCGTATTAAAGCTAGGCAAAATGAATCCGCAGGACAAATGATGCGCCGGTTCAAAAAACTTTGCGAGAAAGAAAACCTCACGAAGGACGTGAAGAAGCGTCAATATTTTGAGAAGCCATCCGAACGCAAGCGGCGAGCTCGTCGCAAGGCGGAGTCACGTCGATATCGTGAACTAAACTTCCCACAACAGAGAAGTCGATAACGATTTTCAATCGTATACCAACAACATAATCACAATTCATAGGAGATTCGCTGGCTGATGCCAATCGGATCTCTTTCGTTTTTTAAAAAAGAAGCGATTCGTACATCGCATCAAGGCAGATAACAGGAAGTTTTGGAGACTTCCGAATTTGGAGATACAACACATGAACCTTCTCATTCTTGCTCAAGACACAACAACATCCGACCCTTGGATGCTTTACTACCTCGCCCCCATTGGTGCAATCGTTGCACTTGTTATGGCATTTATTTTTAGCCGAGGTGTTATGGCGAAGAGCGAGGGCGAGCCTGAAATGATTGAAATTGCAGAGCATGTTCGCTCTGGAGCGATGGCTTATCTCAAAAGGCAGTACAAAGTTGTATTTGTAGTGTTTATTGTTTTGATTGCAATCCTTGCTTTGCTTGGTTTTGCTGATATTCAACCAGTTTGGTCAGCAGTAGGTGTTCCAATTGCTGGCTTGTTCTCAGGGCTTTGTGGTTGGTTCGGCATGAAAATGGCAACTAATGCATCTGCTCGAACAACATGGGCAGCGAAACAATCATTGAATGATGGCTTGAAAGTTGCATTTCGCTCTGGTGCAGTGATGGGACTTGTAGTTGTTGGTTTTGCACTGTTAGATGCTTCAGTTTGGTTTTACCTATGGAACAAGGTGCTTCCAGCCCGAGATGGTGGCCTTGTTGAAATTACTTCCATTATGTTGACATTTGGTATGGGCGCGTCAACTCAAGCACTCTTTGCAAGAGTTGGTGGCGGTGTATATACAAAAGCAGCTGACGTTGGCGCTGATCTTGTAGGTAAAGTTGAAGCAGGCATACCAGAAGACGATCCTCGAAATCCAGCCACAATTGCAGATAATGTTGGTGACAACGTCGGTGATGTTGCAGGCATGGGTGCAGATCTTTATGAAAGTTATTACGGCTCAATTCTTGCAACGATGGCACTTGGTGCTGCCGCTGCAATGACTCTCACCGATTCTTCAGTGGGTATTCGACTCGCCATTGCTCCGATGGCACTTGCTGGGCTTGGCATATTTTGTTCACTCTTAGGCGTTTTTGTTGTTCGTGCAAAAGAAAATGCTTCTTTTAGTGAACTTCTTAAAGGCCTTCACAAGGGCGTATACGTAGCATCACTGTTGATTGCAGTTCTGTGCGGTGGTTTGTTTTACTACATGTTTAATGGAACGGAAATTGTTTGGTGGGGTCCATGGGCATCTATTATTACTGGGCTCTTGTCTGGTCTAATTATTGCGTACGCAACGGAGTATTACACCTCTTACGAACACGCGCCGACACAACGGATTGCACAACAAACAGAAACTGGTGCTGCCACAACAATTATTGCAGGTATTGCTGAGGGCATGATTTCAACATGGGCACCACTTGTAGTCATTGTTGTTGCAATCATCGCAGCATTTACATTTTGCGGAGGGAATGATAGTTTCTTACTTGGTCTTTATGGAGTTGGCATTGCTGCTGTGGGTATGCTCAGTACACTTGGTATTACGCTTGCAACGGATGCGTATGGTCCGATTGCAGATAATGCTGGTGGAAATGCCGAGATGACTGGCCAACCACCAATTGTTCGTGAGCGAACGGACATGCTTGATTCTCTTGGTAACACAACCGCGGCGACAGGTAAAGGATTTGCAATTGGTTCAGCCGCACTCACGGCGCTTGCACTATTAGCAGCATACGTTTCCGTTGTGCAAACTAGCCTAGATAAGAAAATTTCAAACGACATTGCACTAGTTCAAGCTTCAACGAATCATGTGCATTATCTGGGCAATGGTGAATTGGTAGTCAATAATGGTAACGATTCATTTAGCGCGCTTCTTATGGGTAGTGATGCTACACAAGTTGAAGTCGAGCAATTAGATTGGTCTGAGTCAAAACTTGCAGATGACATTGAGTGGAGTGATATGCGCAACTCTCACCGTGTTACTGTCGGTGATTTAGCTTTTGATATTGTTCCTGCAGGAAAAGCAGAAATTAAACAACTACTGAATTTCTATGATGTCACAATCATGAACCCACGAGTCCTTGGAGGAATTTTCCTTGGCGTGATGCTTGCATTTGTTTTCTGTGCATTGACAATGAATGCTGTTGGTCGTGCTGCCTACCAGATGATGCATGAGTGTCGTCGCCAGTTCGGCATTATGAAAGAGGCATTTAAATCTAACGGCATGAGTGACGAAGATATTGCTGACCCAATGAAATGGCCAAAGAAAGTTGATGTCAATGGGCATCAATTCCCTGATTATGGTGAGTGTGTCAATATTTCAACAGCAAGCGCACAAAAAGAAATGGTTGCACCGGCTGTACTTGCAATCTCAATACCAATCCTTGTTGGTTTAATTCTTGGAGTTGGTGGTGTTATGGGTCTGCTTGTTGGCGGATTGACTAGTGGTTTTGCAGTGGCAATTTATATGGCAAATGCTGGCGGCGCCTGGGATAATGCGAAGAAATATATTGAATCAGGAAAACATGGCGGCAAAGGTTCCGACTCACACAAAGCAGGTGTTGTTGGTGACACAGTTGGCGACCCATTCAAAGATACTTCAGGCCCAGCATTGAACATCCTAATTAAATTGATTGCGATTGTTTCAGTTGTATTCGCTGGCCTTGTTGTTAACTTTGGTCCTGTTGTTCAAGGAATCCTGGGTCTCTAATGACTGCTGATTTGTCAGCTCAAAGTAATTTACAATCCCCCGCTTCGGAAGCATTTGCTGCCGAAGCGGGGCGTTTGCTCCTAGATCGACACTGTGAAGATGTAGTGTTACTTGATGTGCGTGGCTTGAGCCAAGTATGCGATTATGTCCTGGTTGGAACAGGGACAAGCGATAGGCAGATGAAATCAGTCTCTTCTGAAGTCGCCTCTCTTGGAAGAGAGGGCGATTTCCTTCCATTTCGAAAAAATATTGATTCCGATGTGACCTGGATTGTTGTTGATTTTATCTCGGTCGTAGTGCATCTATTCGAACCACAGCGCCGTGCATATTATGATTTAGAAGATTTGTGGTCTGACGCCAGACGCGTTGATGTGACTACAAAAAAATCTGTTTAATGCACTTTGGATACAAGAGATGACTCGATTCATTCCCCATTATTTACTTTGGTTAGTTTTATGTACACCAGTTGCGTTTGCGGATGAACCTCGTCTTTATACAGGTGCAATAGATATTCCAACCTTAGGCGAACTTGAAATGACCTTAGGCATTGTTGATAATGGTCAGGGGATATATATTCTTCTCACGGTACCATCTCAGGGCGCATTGAATATTCCACTTAAGGCAACGCATGGAAAAGATGGTTCAATTGTCGCTCAATTACAGGAAGCTAATTTATCATTTTCTGTTTTTGAAAATGAGGACTGTTCGATTTTGTCTGGTGAAATGTACCAAGGTCTTACTTTCCCAATTGACTTTAAGCGTGTTGATATTATGCCAACTCTTCAAAGACAACAAACCCCTGAGGCTCCATTTCCATACACAGAACGAGAAATTACAGCATTGCACTCAGCTGGTTTTCTGTTGCAGGGCACACTCACTATTCCAGATGGCGAAGGCCCATACCCTTGTGCAGTGTTAATTAGCGGTTCAGGCCAACAGGACCGAGATGAATCCATCCTAGGGCACAAACCATTTCTTGTTATTGCGGACTTCTTAACCCGAAATGGCATTGCGGTACTTCGTTACGATGACCGAGGGGTTGGCGGATCCGTTGTAGAAGATATAGCTTTGTTGCAAAATGCCACCACGGAAGATTTTGCAAGTGATGCAGCAGTTATGGTGCATGCTGCCCGTTTGCATCCAGAAATTGATCCACGTAGAGTTGGCGTGATTGGGCATAGCGAAGGTGGAATCATTGGTCCTATGGTCGCCATTAATGATGATGCGCTTTCTTTTGTTGTGCTGCTTGCCGGCCCAGGTGTTCCAGGTCACGAAATTCTTCTACTACAACAGTCGCTCATTTTAAAAT
This sequence comes from uncultured Phycisphaerae bacterium, assembly GCA_913046275.1. Next base: position 7,840 of record CAJWSE010000003.1, read on the forward strand.
CGCAGGGCGCCACCGATGAACAAATTGATAGAGTGGAAAATGCTTCTTTAAGTATGTATGAATTATTGGATGCCGGCGCAAGTTATGAAGAAGTCGCTGATCTTATGGTTGAGCTCTCGATGGTTCAACTAGAGGTACAAGGCATTTCAGTAAATCAGGAAGAATTGGATCAATTGGTTTTATCCGGCCAAAAGCAACTTTTTTCACCCTGGATGAAGTATTTTTTGTTTTACGATCCTGCTCCAACTATTGCGGCAGTTGATTGCCCTATTCTTGCTATGAATGGTAGTTTAGATTTGCAAGTTGATTCTCGCCAAAACCTTCCTGTTATTGCTCAGAGTGTAGAGGCTGCAGGAGGAAATATTACAATAGCTGAGTTTGAAAATCTAAATCACTTGTTTCAACCGACAAACACAGGTGCAATCAGTGAATATGGTCAAATTGACGTAACATTCGATGAGCAGGCGCTGGAATATATGACAGTATGGCTACAAGAAGTAACCGATGAAGACTAAAATAATCGACGATTTGATCTTTATTGGTTTTAATAAACAATTAATCGAACTGGATCAAGTTAGCTTAGCAATGGATATTGAAAACCAAAAATATACTGCTGAATCAACCAATGCTACTGGGGTAACCGCATGAGTTTTGGTTTATCAAGAGGCAAGACTCTAGATGTGGGAAACATTGGGATTGATATGAGATTGCTTCCACCATATGAAGAAGGGAAGATAGATCCTCGGCAATGGTTTAATGAAGAAACCAAACCTCTTGAGATAGAAATTGGCTCTGGAAAGGGCACATTCTTACTCCAAGAGTCACAAAAACGAACACGACCAAACTATCTGGGTTTTGAATGGGCGGCAGAATTTTATCGCTATGCTGCAGATAGATTGCGAAGGAATCACATACAGAATGTCAAAATGGTGCACGGCGATGCGACGCAATTTTTACAGTATTGGTGTGAATCAGGTATTGCAGATGTCATCCATTTATATTTTAGTGATCCATGGCCAAAAACGAGGCATCATAAAAGGCGTGTGATTCAGAATCAGACTCTAGAGACTTTTCATCGCGTCCTAAAGCCAGGTGGATTAGTTCATGTAGTGACTGATCACCATGATTTATGGAGGTGGGATGTAGATCATTTTGAACGTTACCCCGACCTATTCACACGAAGTAAATTTGGAGCTGCTGTTTCTGCGGAAGATGGAGAAATTGTGGGTACCAATTTTGAGCGAAAGTACCGTCGTGAAGGTCGCCCATTTTACGCAACAACTTTAGAAAGAGTATAGATATGCATAGAGAAGGGATGAATCCAAAAAATGTGCAGCCAGAGGACATTCTTTGCGATTTCTGCATGCGAGCAGCTTACGCAAATAATGAACCGTGTGTCGAAGGCCATCATGGAAGTATTGTTTGCGGCATTTGTTTGGCACAAGCCTATACTGCGCTTGTTATTAATAAAACAGCAATTGAATCGGATAAGCCATGTGTCATGTGCCTAGAGAAGAGGGATGGCCCCGTCTGGTTTGGGAAAGTAAACGCTCAAACTCATATATGCAAGCGTTGTACGAAGCAATCTGCAGGAGTGTTGAATAAATCGAAACATTGGGACTGGTCTAAACCTACCAGTGCCTAACCTCAGGTATCTTGGACAATATGAGCTCTCGTTTAAGCCTCGCAAATAAATGTCTCCTTATTTTTGGCTGTGCAATTATTATCATAATTGCAAGTATTCTCACGGTAGTGTGGTCACGATCGCTAAGCCTTATTCAGGTCTACCAATTAGAAGTATCACAGCAGCTGGCAGACTTGTGGATGCGTTCACAAGTTATATCAGATGGATTTCAGGATGAAGATGTATCTATCAAACTTATTCGCCTCGATAGCCTTCCTGCTGGCGATGAGTCATTTCCTGAACGTGCAAGAAATGCTTTTGTTGTAAATAACAATGTATTTGAAAAACACTTTTATGAGACAGGCAATATCGATGGTCAAAACTATTTTATGTTTGCTCAACCAATTACACACTCACAATTTACCCAGATACGACAACAAGGTATTACCGAATTTGGATCTGGAGTTTCTGATCCAAGTTTATCCGATCCTGTAGAGGCAGTACTTGTTGTCTGGCGCAAGACCGAGTTTGCAGAGATACAAATATCGCGAAGCAAGAACCTTATTTTCACTGCTGGAATTCTAGGATCACTGCTGGCAGCTCTTATTTTCTTTGTTATTCTCAAAAGGTTGATTTTATCTCCAGTCCGCAAACTTCGCCGCATTGCAGAAAGAGTGCGACAAGGAGATCTCACAGCTCGTGCATCTTTGCAAACGGGAGATGAGTTTGAAGAGCTCTCAAATGCATTCAATGCAATGTTAAATCAGATGGAAAGTGATCAATTAAAACTGCAAACAATGAATGATTCGCTAGACCTTAAAGTTGAAGAACTTGCAGAAGTGAATATCGGGCTTTTTGAATCGAGCAAACTTAAGAATGAATTTATAGCAAATGTGAGCCATGAACTTAGAACGCCTCTGAATTCAATAATTGGTTTTGCAGAGCTGCTTGAAGGCATGAATGTGGAAACCAAAGAACAAAAATCAAAGAGATTGAGATATCTTCAGAACATTGTGTCGAGTGGGCGATCATTGCTTGACATGATCAACGAGTTACTTGATATGGCTAAAATTGAAGCAGGCAGAATGGAAGTTAATCTCGAGCCAACAAGTATTGTTGATTTGCTTGAAGGCTTGGCCGGGATAATGCGACCGCAAGCAAAAGCAAAGAAAGTCACTATTCAATTAGATGTAGAATCTAATCTTCCAATAGTGCAAACAGACCCTGGAAAACTGCAACAAATTTTATACAACTATCTTTCAAATGCAATTAAATTCACGCCGAACTCACTGAAAGTCATTCTTGAGGCTAAGCTTATTCATTCAGATGCTGCGTCCCCAATGATTCGTATCGCAGTTATTGATGCCGGCCCAGGGATACCTGAAGATATGCTAGATATGGTGTTCGAAAAATTTAGACAAGTTGATGCGACCCATACGAGAGAGCACGCAGGGACGGGTTTAGGACTGGCAATTTGTAAGGAGCTTGCCGAACTTTTACATGCTCATTTGTTTGTACAATCGACTATTAGTAAAGGCGCGTCTTTCTTTGTTGATGTTCCAGTTACTTTTGCTCCAGAAACTCCAGAACCACTGATGCCTTCATGAAAATTTCAATAGAAACAATTTACTTAGGACTTAAAAGCCTGCGACTTCACGCACTTCGTTCAATTTTGACAAGCCTCGGGATTGTGTTAGGGGTAGCTTCAGTGATTGTAATGGTTTCGATCGGGGAAGGTAATAAACAAAGCGCATTGCGTGCAATTCAATCATTAGGTGCTACAAATATTATTGCACGTTCGCAAAGGCCACCAGAGTCGCAATCAATAGGATCGGAACGCCGTTCTTTTGTAGCAAAATTTGGAATGACCAAAGTTGATTTGAAACGTTTAGAGGAGTTTGTCCCTGCAGTAAGTATTATTCCTTTGAAATCCGTTGGTTCGGAAGTATCAAAAGGGGCGCAGCGTACAACCAGTCAGACATTCGGGACTGTCCCCGAATTGCTGGATGCAGCGAATTTAAGAGTTCAGCCTGGTGGGCGATATTTGGTTCAGGCTGATTTAGACAGGCGGGCACCCGTTGCGGTTATTGGCGCAGAGATTGCAAAATTGTTTTTTCCATTAACGGATCCAATTGGGCAACAAATGAGGATTGATACACGAGTAGTTACAGTAATTGGAGTGCTTGAGCCAGTCGGTTTAGCTGGCGGAGCTGGTTCAGCTCTTGTTGGAAGAGACTTGAACAAAGATGTGCATATACCACTCACAACCGCTAAACTTGAGTTTGGAGATATTGTTGTACGAAGACAATCTGGTTCGTTTAATGGTGAAGAAGTCGAGATATCGGAAATATATATCACAGCTCCTTCAACAGAAGAAGTTGTGTCAATGGCTGATCACATTAGAACAATTATGGCAGTAGGGCACCCAAAATTGCGCGATGTAGAAATCATCGTCCCATGGGAATTACTAGAGAATGTTCGAAGAACAACAGCGACCATGAATATTTTACTCACAGCGATTGCTGCGATTAGTTTGCTTGTTGGCGGAATAGGTATTATGAATATTATGCTTGCAACAGTTGTGGAGCGAACAAGAGAGATTGGAATTCGAAGGGCAGTTGGCGCATCAAGGGCTGATATTGCTACTCAATTTTTGATTGAAACTGGAAGCTTAAGTTGCGCAGGCGGGCTGCTTGGTATTACGCTTGGCATTGGTATTTCAGTAGGACTGGAAGCATTCCTGCCATGGTTGTTGAGTTTGCCAGGCCTTCGTTCCATTGGAGATGTTGGAATTGCTCTTGAGACACAGATAACTCTTTGGTCAATTGTGGTTTCCTTTTTGGTAGCAACTGGTACTGGCTTACTTTTTGGCATTTATCCCGCAATCATTGCGAGCAAACAAGACCCTATTGTTGCGCTTCGTCACGATTGAGGATTTGGAGAAAAAATGAATTTTATAATTGCATTTAGCATTGCACTACAAATGTCAGGAAATTTGGATGGCCTCACAACTGAGGATTATTTCTCACTTTCTTATCTTTCAAGTTGCAGCATATCGCCTGAGGGTAAATACTCCGCTTGGACAGAAGGAAGATGGGATGCAGAACTTGATTATCGAAACACCGATATTTGGATTGCACTCACTAATGGAGGTCAGCCAAAGCGTCTTACTTTTGATGAGGCTTATGATGGGTCTATTCAGTGGGGTGCGGATGACGAGTGGCTTTATTTTTCATCTAGACGAGGCAAAAGTAAAGGCGAATTGCCTCGAAATGGAAAGAAGCAGGTGTGGCGTGTCCATCCAGATGGAACGGGTCTAATGGCAGTTACTCGTCTTTCAGAAGATATTGAGAATTGGACTCTTTCTGAGGATGGATCAACTATTTATTATCAACTGAGTGATGAAGCTTACCTTGATGATGGCTGGAAGAAGTTGCGAAAAGAGCACGGGAATGTCAACTACTCTGATGGTATTATTGAATATTCAGAATTGTGGTCATTAGATTTGCACACTTGGAAACACAAAAAAATTTGGGATGAAGATTATGTTATTCAGTATTTTTCACCATCCCCAGACGACGAGCAAATTGCGATTATAACAACACCGGACTCAAGGTTGATTACCAACGAAGGGTGGTCAGTAATGCAGTTGTATGATATTGCGACGAAAAAAACTTTCATCCTTTCAGATACACTTTGGCGGGAAGAAGCGCCTTCACCATATGGTTGGGTGGAAGCGCCAGCATGGTCAAGTGATGGAACTCGACTTGTTTTTACTGTTGACTTTGACGGATACCAACGCGAAATGTTTGTGGCAACGTTTGATGGAGACACGCCTCAGTTGCAAAAAGTGGTTCGAGCTAATGAAGTAACTGTTAGTTCAGATCCACAATGGATGCCAGGAACACACGATATTCTGTATACCGCTGAAGACAGAACTCTTCTTCCTTTATTGCGAATACACGATGTTGGCTTTGGTAATCAGGGTAAAACGTCATTCCTTATATCTGGTGATTTGTTTTGTGGCGATTTCAGCATCGCTTCTGAAACGAAAGAAATTATTGCTTTGGTAAGTTCATCCATTTCGTATTCTTCAGTTGCGCGTGTTACAGACACTCCGAATGTGGTCGAGGTGATTGCGAATCCAAATACTCAAATTGATGAATGGGATTTGCCAATTATTCAAACGGTCTCTTGGCAAGCCCCCGATGGCACTATAGTAGAGGGAGTATTGGAAACCCCTCCGGGGTACACTCAGCAAGATGGTCCCTTGCCGATGTATGTTGATTTGCACGGTGGTCCAACTTCTGCGCGTCAAGCAGAGCTCGCAATTTCGATTTATGGAAGAGGATTATTATCAACAAATGGTTGGGCAGTTCTTAGCCCAAACTATCGAGGTTCAACTGGTTATGGTGATACTTTCCTGACGGACTTAATTGGGAATGAAAATGATATTGAAGTCAAAGATATTCTTTCTGGGGTGGATGCAATGGTGATGCGTGGAATCGCTGATCCAGACAAACTTGCTGTTGGCGGTTGGAGTAATGGAGGATATCTAACAAACTGCATTATCTCGGAAACGGATCAATTTAAGGCAGCTAGCAGTGGCGCTGGTGTTTTTGATCAAACGATGCAATGGTCAATTGAAGATACCCCTGGCCATGTAATTAATTACGCTGAGGGCTTGCCGTGGACAGCACCCGACGAACTTCGTGATATGTCCCCAATCTACAAGGCCGATCAAATAAAAACTCCAACGATTATCCATGTCGGTGATGGTGACGCTAGAGTTCCGGCAGAGCAATCAAAAGCACTATACAGGTCATTGCATGATTATCTTGATGTCCCTACCCAATTGCTTATATATCCAGGAACAGGACATGGCTTATCCAAAATGTCACATCGCCGTGCAAAAATTGAATGGGACAAGGCTTGGTTTGACTATTGGGTGCTTGGAATAGGTGCTCTCGAGGCGGAAGATGATCAACAATGAATTGCACGGAGTCGTCTGCATAGCGTAATCTCCGTTCGTTGGTTTTGTTGGTTGCGCCCCTAGGTATCGGTATCCACCATTTTTGCGATGTATAAAATTAGGTGCGTTGATGAGCAAACGTAACAGTACGGTTGAAGAATAGTGCGAAAAAAAGATTGTATAGTTGGATGCCATACGAAATATATGTTCAAATATGTATTAAATGTACTTTTTGTTATGCAGAAATGTCTAAATCATACATTTACCACAAAAAAATCTAATTAATAGTTTGCTTTTTTTAATTTCGCGTACAGAATGAATCAGACGCACAAGTTGCGACATGAATTTGTAAATAAAAGAGGACCGAGAGATGCGGATGATTAAGCTGGCGACAGAGTTGACACAACATAGGCGAAAACTCGTCATTTTAACGGTGTTAACATTTTTAGCTTTGTGCTGATGTCTAGCTTTATTTCCCCATGTGGAGAGAAGAGAGAAGAGAAGCGGCCCGACTCAAAGAGACGGGCCGCTTTTTATTTATCACTCATCAATAAAACGAAATTAGAATTCGATTTTGTCTGTACCCATCGCACCATGATCATCCATGCCACCTCGAGCAGGCGATTCAGATTTTGGAACATGAGCTTCCCAGTCCTCCTCAACATCTTCGCCAGATGCTGCACGTTTGAGGCTCAAGCCGATCTTTCGGTCATCAAGATCAACGCGTAGAATTTTCACATTGACCTCCTCGCCTGGTTTCACAACATCTTGTGGGTTCTCAACCTTTTTATCAGCTAGTTCCGAGATATGGAGAAGCCCTTCAAGACCATCTTCAAGTTCGACAAAAACTCCAAAGTTTGTAATTTTAGTAACACAACCATGCACAACCATGCCTGGTTTGTAGGCTTCAGGAATAGCATTCTGCCACGGATCTTCATGCATTTGTTTAATGCCCAAACTGATACGTTGCTTATCTTCGTCGATTTCAAGCACCATGCACTCTACTTCGTCATTCTTTTTGTACTTCTCATTTGGATGTGCAATTTTTTCTGTCCACGAGATATCACTTACATGAAGAAGACCATCAATGCCTGGTTCAATCTCGACAAACGCTCCGTAGTTGGTGAGATTTCTAACAGCTCCAGAGACTACGGTGCCGATTGGGTATTTCTCAGCAACTACTTCCCATGGATTACTTTCAACTTGCTTCATGCCTAGTGAAATTTCATGCTTGTCTTTATCGATGTCAAGGATAATGACTTCTATCTCATCGCCCGGAGTAACAACTTCACTTGGATGATTAATTCGCTTTCGCCATGACATTTCAGATACATGGACAAGACCTTCAACGCCATCTTCGAGATGCACGAAGGCGCCATAGCTAACAAGATTCACGACCTTGCCAGAAACTTTAGTTTGTGCAGGGAATCGTTTTTCGATATCGTCCCAGGGTGAAGCTTCTTTTTGCTTTAATCCAAGGGCAATTTTCTCAGTATCGAAATCTACCTTTAGCACTTTAACTTCTATCTCATCGCCGGTTTTACAGATGTCGCTTGGATGTTTAATTCGGCCCCAGCTCATATCAGTAACGTGTAAGAGTCCGTCTATACCACCAAGGTCAATGAATGCGCCAAATTCAGCTACATTAGTAACTTTCCCAATGACAACATCGCCTTCATTGATCGTATTTAGAAGTCGTTGCTTTGCTTCATCACGTTCATTTTCAATTAAGGTTCGACGACTCACAACGATATTGCGTCGCGGCTCGTCTATTTTCAGAATTTCAGCGCGGATTGTTTTGCCAATAAATTCATTAACATCTCCAGGTCGGCGAACATCAATTTGCGAAGCAGGTAGGAAAGCAGGCACACCAATATCAACAAGAATTCCGCCTTTAATCCGTCGCACACCTCGTCCTTCAACAATATCCCCTTCATTGTATGTTTCAAGTACTTTTTCCCAGTTTCGAATACGGTCAGCTTTTCGTTTTGAAAGTTTTACAATTCCGTTTTCATCTTCAAGATCTTCGAGAATTACTTCAACCTCGGTGCCAGATTCAAGTGTATCCCAATCGTCAAATTCACTCTTGTGAATGAGTCCTTCAGATTTTAACCCAACGTCTATGACAGCATCGTCGCCAGCCTTTCCGACAAATTTTCCTTTAAGCATATTGCCGGGTATAAATTGTTGAATATCACCTATGATGACGGAATCCATATCTCCACTAGCAACATCAGCTCCGAGTGAAGATTGAATTAGGGCATCTACTTCAGCGAGATCTATTCCAATATCCGCGATTAAATTATGGTCTACCATGTTTGTATGCAGCCTCTTTTCATCTTGGCTGCGTGGGCTACCGAACGCAGTTGCTTGATGTGAGCTAATATCTTGTACAAGCACCGTGCTTATTATCCGACAAGATTTAGTTATTCACATGCCTGCTTGATGGCAGGCGAGCCGCACATCATACCAGACCAAATGTATGAAAGCACATTTTTTAGAGGCTAAAGGGTTCTTTTTGAGAGCAAAATAAACCCAATTCCACCTAATCCAGACAGTGCAGCTCCTGTATAGAAGACAATTGGACCGCCTGCAAAACCATTATTCATCAAGGACGTATAGAGTGCAACACCAAGAGCAGGGGCAAGCAATCCTCGTATTCCAGTCAGCGTAACATGCAAACCCATATACCTACCCGATTGCTCAACAGGTGCATAATCTTGATGTCCCAAGTTCCAGGCCAGTACTCCGCCGCCAAAGCCAATGCCTCGAATTCCAGCACCAATCCACATGCCGGGCAAAAACTCATAAGCAATACTAAGTCCAAAGCAGAGCGAAGACAATACAAAAAACCAGCTATGTATTGAACGGAATGTTAAAACATGCATTTTGTCAAGGATTTTGGCCCATAATGGGGTGCTCCATGGAATCATTAAAATGGGAATTGTTGACACGATTAAAATTTCATCTAAGTAATCAAGTTTGAATGAGTCACTTAAAACAATGACCAGTGGTGCCGTAAGCATTAAATTGCCTACACCAAAGATAAATTGGCAAATCATGTATTTGGCAAACGGACGATCTTCAAACAGCAAATCGAAAGCTTTCCAAGGCATAATCGATAATGGTCGAGCAGCTGTTAGTTCTTCACGTAGTATACTTTCGTGATTGACAACTCGTATTTTACTGTATATCCAAGCTCCTAGAATTCCAAAGCTTGCGGATACTGGGTAAACGATTCGAAAGGCATTCTCACTAAAGTCCATTGCTTCGCCAACCAGGAAACTTACGCTCGCAAGTACAAGTGCCTGAACAATATAAATTTTCCCGGCAATCACGGTGCGAATAGATCTTGGGTAGTTTGCTTGCCAAACAGTGGTCCGCAACGTAACAACGCCAGACCAGCAAACTCGTGTTCCAACAACACAGAATAGCATTAGCCATAATCCAATAACAGTATGAGGAACAAATGCAACGCTTCCGATTAACACAACGGCTGCGATTTTGAGCATCGTAATAAATTGAATTTTATGTTTCCCTTGGCTCATGGCCGCCCACATAAAACTTGAAATATTTGCAAATCCCTGGGCTGCAGCTAGCGCGCCCACGACCCAATCTAAGGTAGAGTCCTGTACAACGCCCTCAAACAACCTCTTTGTAAGGATTCCAATAACTCCACCCTCAATGGCTCCAAGCATCATTGGCAAAAAAGCCCATGCGAGTAGTTCTCTACCATGCTGGGATTTTCTTGCTTGATTTGTTGAGGGTTTTATCACTAGTCAAACTCTAAAAGAGTGGTATTGTACCCTTAGGTGGAAAAGACCACCGTGCGATGTACATGTAGCATGTATGTGCTCGATCCTATCGAACCCTTAGGGATCGTCATTCGCTACATCGACAGTCAGGCCGTGCTCGCTTGAGTGGCGGAAGGCTCGGAATGATGGCAAACGAACCCACCTATTTAGGTATTGGGTTAGAGCACAACCGTTACGTGTGCATCGCACCGTGCTCTTTATGAAAGGATTAGATGAAAACATTGCATTTACATGAATGCAGTCTAGTGAGAGGCCGATTCTTCATATTTTATTTTCAGTTTGACTTTCTTAGACCCATCGCACACCAGTCTTTGCATCAAAAGCAACAATGGTGATCCCAGGAATTAGTGCTTTATCGATTTCGAATGCCTGGCCTGTGATGGCTCGCCCTGAGGTGATTCGAGCAAGTTCAATAATTTTACCTTTGAGGGTTTTGCCCTGAATAATAATTTCTTCGCCTGGCAGCAAATCTAATCCAACAATGTATCCATTGCCGAATCTCTCATTAATTGAAATGCGAATGCGACCATTTTGGCGGCTATTTTCTTTTGAGAGCCAAGTGATATTGCAATAGGGATTGTTTAGGAAAGTTTTGAAATCACTACCAACTGAATCGATAATGGTCGTTTCTGCGTCCATGTCCATAGCAATCTGAGCAATTCGTGTTGCTCTATGATTTGCATCAACAGCAAGAATTCCAAAGAGAGTGGCCACGCCAAATAAAATGAGTGCAGCAATTCGCCAATAAAAGGCTGGTTTCACTTTAGTTTGGGGGTTCTGTGCTGCCCTTGCGCCAATCAGTGCAAGCGGAGCAAGTCTTCTTGCTTCATTGTCAGCGGCATTTGAGACCGCCTTTAGGACTTTTTGTTTGAGGTGTTTCTGTGGAGAGTCGGTTGGCAGGAGCCAATCATCTTCAGCAAATGCCCGTTGCATTTCAATGATTTCATCTTGAATCGAGGCGGGTGCATCATGAAAGGAGCGGTTGAATAAATCTGTTTCGATTGGTTCTAGCAAACCATGTGCATCTAAAACAGCAAGTTCGAGAAGTTGCTTGTAGTTATTTGCTTCATTCATTGACATACTCATTATTCTAATTCGGCTTTTATCTGCTTAGCTGGTTAAAGAGCCGAAGAATCTTTTAACCCATATTCCCTAAGGCGGAGTAGCCCTCGACTTAATGCCGACTTAACCGTTCCGAGTGGTGCTCCAAGCTGAAGGCTCACTTCACGTAAGGTGAACCCTTGAAAATACGCTCGTTCAATGACAGTACGTTGCATTTCTGGGAGCGTCAGCAAAGCTTGCCACAAGGCGTTATTGCGTTCCTGTAGCAACATATTCGATTTTTCATACCCATCGGTTGCAGAAACATCATGTTGCTCGCCAAGTTCTTGCGATTTAGGCCGTACAGTTTTTCTGCGAATGCGATCGATAAGGTGTCGTCTGGTAATAAGCATCACCCAAGTTACTAATTTGGCTTTTCTTGAATCAAATCGATCGGCAGTTTTCCATAGTCGTACAAAAATTTCTTGAACAGCATCTTCGGCTTCTGCGTTATTCGATAGAAATTGCATTGAAAGCTTGAATACAAGCGCCCCAAATCGATCATATAGCTCTGAAATAGCATCTTCTTCGCCAATGGCGACGCGTCGCATAAGTCTGTAATCTGGTTCTTTATCAGGCAAAGGTAGTTCCAAGTGGATTGATTATACAAAAACAATACCCAAACATAATCCGTACAAAAATGATGGATGTACGACAGTTTAAAATGAGTTTACCGATAATTTGATTAAGATTGATTAAAAAACTCGCAAAAACACAAATCATTATTAGACTAT
>CAJWSE010000004.1 GCA_913046275.1 uncultured Phycisphaerae bacterium
TTCAATGCTTGTAAATCTTCAAACACATTCGAGCGCATCTGTGCGTTTAGCGGCAGTGCTGGCGCTTCGGAAACAGAGTTCCCCATATCTAATGGAGTTTTTGCAAGATCCAGATGATGATGTTGCAACCGAAGCGGCACGAGCAATCCACGATGCACGAATTGCAAACGGTGCAATGAACGCACTTGCAATGACCTTAAACACAGCGCGCACAATCCCTTGGCAACGCCGTGCTCTGAGTGCAAACAAAATGGAGCATACTTGCGCAGCAAGTGTTCGAGTGGCTCAATTTGCCAGTGATTTGAACAGTCCCGAATCTTTGCGAATACTTGCTATGCAATCGTTGCGCGATTGGACCCCACGCCCTGAAGGGAATCGCGATATTGTTGAAGGCCGAATTATTCCACAAAGCCATCTTAATGCTGTGTGTGTAGGTGAGGTCGATGCCGAAATCGGTCAGATACTTGAAACGGCTACAGGAGAGCTTTTAATTGAAACGATGCAATTTGTCTTCGAGAATGAAATACAAATATTGGGCGACTATGCACAGCAGTGGTTACATGATGAATCACTAAAACCTGATGTGCGAGCATATGCATTACATCAAGATCCAAATAATAAGAATCTTGAGTATGCATTATCAACTAATATCTGGCAACTTCGAGTTGCAGCATTCGAATGCATTTTAAAAGAGGACCCGCATAGCGTAGCGCCTCTTCTTTACAAAGCAATTGAAGAAGGTGAATTGCAAGAAGCACAGGCGGCCGTCACACTATTGGGCAAGACTACTTGGGGACTTGAAGAAGTTGATATTGCGAGTCTTCCAATAGAATTACATTTAGAGTATGCTCAAGCAACAGGAAAACCGTTGATGTTCGGCGATCCATTGGAGGAGCCATGGTTAATTTATGGTGGAGATATACGATTAGGTAAACAAATAGTTTTTGAAAATACACGAAGCGAGTGCTTGCGTTGTCATAAGATTAGTGGGCGAGGTGGAATTGCCGGCCCTTCACTCGATGGCATTGCCGACCGTCTTTCAGACCGAGAATTGTTAGATTCTTTATTGGTGCCTAATAAAAGTATCGCTGCAGAGTTTGGCGAATACTCTTCTATGCCCCCAATGGGAGTGCTCTTAAATCATCGTGAATTGCGGGATGTTGTAGCCTATCTTAAATCACTTCATCAGAAGGTCGAAGAGTAGTAAGAGCCCTAGATATTAAAATAGCCATTGCGGCTAATAAATAACTTAAACCAATTGCAATAACAACTATATAGAGACCGCTCAAAACTTTTGTTTTAACTAACTCTTTTCCCTCAGTGGCGACTAAGAACAGGGCTAGGCCAAAAACATCAAGCATGCACCAGCGTGAAAATGAATCGATTACTTCACGCATTTTTTGATGCGTTGCAAGTTTCATTGGGATTATCCAGATGGATATTAGGATTAGAAGTCGAATAATAGGCAGCACGCCTAATGTTAAAACTAGAATTGCGAGCAAGAGCCACTCATGCATGCTTTGAAGCATTTCAACAATTAAGTAGATGCTGTAAGATCGCGAGACAAGGAACACCTGGTGAATTTGTAAAAACTCAGCATGGAATGATTCAATAAGTGCCGCGCCCGAAATTATTGCAAGCACAGGAACAACCCAGCTGATTTTTAAGTTATCTCTAATAAGCCAAACTTTGCTTGATGTTTTAAGTGCTGGAGTAATTTTCTCTGCTTCCCTTTTGGCTATGGTAATGACAGCCTGAGATATCAACATGCTCAATGTAATCGCGCTGATGAAGAAAAATACGCCAATATGAATTTGTGATGAAATCCATTGCTGTTTATTTGTCAAAGCAATTAACAAAATAACAACAAAGATATCCATGTATGACCATTTCCCTAAAAGTTCAATGACATGCAAAAATTTTACGCGAGTAGAAGAATTCCAAGGTAAAAACCAGGCGAGGTAAAGTGCAATGAGTTTTGCAAACGGGAAAATAATTGAAAAACTAAGAATCAGTCCTGCGATAATGTACAGCTTCGCATCCCACATCAGTTTTACCGAGTGAGGGAGGCTATATATTATTGGCGATTTAAACGCTTCATCAATTTCAAGGAATGGAAGAATTAGGCCGAGTATATTTAAAATGAGTGAAGTGGTAAGTAAAACAGGAATAAACCATCCCTTTTTCCCAGCCCATTTTTGTAATGTGTTTTTTTCTGACATGACCTCATAATACAACTAAATTAGTGGCAATGGAATTGTTGTATAATATGTCTATGGCAACCGTATTAATTACAAATGGTTTATGGCTCGCATTTCTTCTTGGTTGGTGTCTGCTTTGTTTTGCAGATGCACGAAATCAAGATAACTAGGCATGGCTACGAAAACTTGACCTTTAATTTTCTATTGTTAGCTTCCTAAATTATTTAAGAGTTCGAATGAATAGGTTAGTGAATGATGCATTGCTTCCCCCGATGCCAACAGGGCCACTTGTTCCCTGAATTTTAAATCTAGTCCATTTGCCTATTTCTATGCTTGGAAGCTCTGTTTTTTTGCCATCAATAATGACATAGCAAGTCGATGTCGCCTTATCACACCTGTAATCGAATATACATTCATATTGTTTGTACATACTGTCTGTGAATAGAGGAGCGCTTGATTCTTCACACCGGAGAACATTTCCCTGGGCATTCCATGATTCTGGAGAGTTTGTTTTCCAGCCATTCAAATTTATTCCCGTAAAGAGTGTCGTGAAACCAATAGCTTCTTCTGCGATCATATCCTTATCTAATGAAGGGGCTGTAGGAGGGAGTTCAAGTATGCGCAGATTTTTAAAATACGCTTCAGTGCCTTCTGCTTCTAGACATATATATCCTTTTCGTGGAGTCACTTCAGTGCCTCCAGAAACAAAGGCGCCGTTTACTGCTAAGTTGATTTGGCCATCAATGCAAGTTACAACATAGTGATTCCATTCAGGAGCAGGTTTAGAGCGTCGTTCACTTGGTAAACAACGTTCTACGTGCGCGCCACTTGGGTGTGGATCATCTGGGATAAGCGATGCCCCCCAAATGGAAAAGATATCACCATGTGTTGTGTACCAATCGAGTTCTTTTCCGTCCATAATTTGTACTTCAATACTTCTTGTGAATGGAACACCTTTCGCTGGGAGAGGGTCTGACCATACAAATAAGCCAGCGTTGCCATTTGGCAGTGCATGTTTCCAATCAAGTTCGAGTATAAAATTTTCGTACATTTGGTTCGTGCGAATGACGCCTATAGGCTTCCCAGTTGTTTTAATCATATTGTCAGTGACGACCCAGGTACTTGGGTCTCCGTTGACAATTGTCCATCCGTCAAGTGTCATTCCATTAAACAGTGGTTTGAAATGACTTGTTTGTGTGATTAACAGCGCGAGGATAAATGTATGCATGTTGTTCCTATTTTATAAAAACTCTTCGCAAAGAAAGTTCGACATTATCGACATTGATTTGTATGGCTTGCCCGTTAAATTCAATGTTTTTTGCTTTATAGATGGGGATTTGATTGAGTAAAACATTGGCCCCATTTCCCTCCTCAAGCATAACTGTACACCACTCGTTTTGGTCAATTAGGTTTGCTTGAATAGCGTGATCCTGCGTGCCGCCAGTTTTTCGGTTGCCCTGAGTGGCAACATCAAAAACCGACTGGCCAATTGTGATAGTGCCTAGCCCTGTCCCATTTACTTTTGTATCAAATCTAATAGATGTGAATGTCGATTCGTAAGGAATAGTGACTGTGCCAGTGCCACGGCATATAAAATCCCCGCCATCAGTTACTTCCCATTGAACACCATCAGTGGATTCAATTGTATTGCTATTGTATTTAAGCGGTGCCCAAATTGCTGGAAGTGAATCTTCCTGGAACTGCCTAATTCGTACATCAGCAAAAGCCAGTTCGCCTTTGGCAGCTGCAATTTTGAGAGTAGATGGCCTCGCTTTATCTTCTCCATAGATATCCTTATCACTTACTACCCCATTAATTTCTACTTTTTCAATCATCTGAGGTTCATGCTTGAAGGTGAATTGAGCATTGTGCCAAATGCCTGCTCCGAGATAGCCATCCTGTCCTGCGCTTTTTAATTCGTATGTCATTTGATTAGGCAACGTTATATTAGCGCTACTGTTTTCGGTCAGCATATACGCGAATTTGACTTCGCCACTGTCCGAATTAAATGTAGTTTCCATGGACTCGCCTTCTGATGCCACTAATGCGCTCATGCCTTCGCTTAACTTGAATTTAGTGCTGTCATTGATGTCGAGCTCAGCATTGCAGAGTTGAACGCCATTATTCATCCACATGTCAAAAGCATCAGCCCAATTTAGATAGAGCCACCCCTCAACTCGCTCTCCTCGCTCAATTGGTGGCATGACTTCCTTTGCAACATATTCAAGCCTTCCTCCAGGCATTTTATTAATTGTGTAGGAGACTTGATTGTGTCGCAGTGTTGCACCATCAGCCGAATTTGCGCCGTTGAGTGTTAGCATTACACATTTTCCAGCCTCTAAATTGTCAATTGTTACATTAGCTGTTTTCCCGTCCGTTGAGAGTGACACCCCTGAAATAATGAGCGGCTCAATATTTTGCTGGGGTGAGCCATATTCCCACCAATAGTTATAGTCATATTTGGTGCCTTCAATTAACGGTGCCGCAGTGAGAGGTTTTGTAAATATGATTTCGAATCCATTTTTGGTGAGGTGTGCGCCTTGCATTTCAAATGGAACGGTTCCATCGAACTTAATTCGAGCAATGCCATTTCCTGGCGCAAGTCCTCCCCAGCCACGATTGGTCATCCCTGAGTACAAGGTGCCATCAGGCCCAAATTTAATGTGGTAAGAAGACCCAACTCTTTGGTGTGCGAGCCAGCATGCACCTTGTAATACGCCATCAATTTCTTCGAATTGAGCTCGTAAAATTTGCCCATTTGTAAGCTCTGCGATGAAATACTGTCCATCAAATGGTCCCCCAGTTTTGTCTTGAATGACATTGCCCGTTGACCGCGACCATTGGTAGGGCAACCAAAGCGCAGGGTGTTCGCGAGTAATTTCTGGGTGCGGCTGGGTATCACTGGGCTCAATATCTGGTTGGTCTTCATACCAACGCAGTGAGGCTGGGTGGCCATAAAAGGCACCTTCTTTGATAGCGTATACAGGGCATACAGCCATCCAATCACCTTGGTTGTCAGTAACGAGCAAAGTGCCATCTTCTAAGAGCCCTAAGCCCGCAGGGCTGCGAAGTCCACCTGCAATTGGAACAACTTCACCTTTAGGTGTAAGTTTAAGCACCCATCCGCGGTATGGCGCTCTGGATTTACCATGCCACCAGTGCGGATTCCAAAACCCCACGTTTAGAGAGAAATACATATTGCCTTCATTGTCGACTGGGAGCCCAAATCCAAATTCGTGATAATTGCCGCTCATTCCCCAATCTTGAGTAATTGTTTGTATTTCATCAATGATAAGATCTCCATCGAGATCAATTAGCTTTGATATTTCACCTCTTTGCATCACGTAGAGATCATCATTTTTTACAGCTAGGCCTAGCCCTTCATGTAGCCCCTCGCAAATCAGAGTAAACACTGCATCTTGTGGATTCACTGATTCTGGTTTTTGAATTCGCCAAACTTGTCCTCGCCTTGTGCTAACCACCATGTCGCCATTTGAGAAAAAGTCCATGCCGCCCACCTCAAGGACTTCACCTGCGGGCTCTTCGAGATAATCAATGGTGTAAGGTGATTGAAATAATATGATTGCTGTAAAAATGAGTGGCGTAATCATTTTGAATCACCTCCATATAGTGCATGTGTCAATGTCGCTTTGCTTTTTCCGGCGGGTATGTTTGCATCTACGGATAAATTTGTTTCTGGAGGAGGCGAAATAATGAAGGGTTCAAATGCATCAATTTCAAAATGTTGTTCAACTAGCGCTCGCGTTCCGGTTGTTGGGCGGCACCATTCCTCAATGGATGCAATCGTTTTCCCATCATTCGTGATGAGTTCATAACGAATGAAGGCATATTTACCCGCTGTGTTTGTTGCTCGAAGCTGTGCTTTTAGAGGTTTGCCCTCTGGGGTTTGGAATAAGCCTGCAGGTGCGCCATTGTTTACATACACAACTATATTTCCAAGTGGAGCTATTGGTGAACCGCCGCGTTCGCCCCAATCTTCTCTGCGTACAAATTTACCTTGTCTGACTGCAAGTAGCCGTACATCATCGGCTCGGTATTCATAACTAAAACGATCTGTATTTCCAATAAGAAGTCCACGTGGGTGAAGTTGTGAATCGGAGTTTAGTGGAGGGAGCATTCCTCGTATGACTAATGGAGTCTCGCTTACAACCATCTCGGTTTCATTCGGCGTGGCATCTCTTTGTGTTGGCGCAAAATTACGAACATGCATTGCGATTTTTAGAATTTGTTCCTCAGTAAGAATGTCAGCAAAAGGTGGCATAGGCGTGCCTGGTATTCCTGAAGCAGTCGTTTTTGAAATGGCATGAAGAGTATTCCCAAACGAGAATCCTCCATCGACAAAACTTCTTGCGGGTCTGTCAAGAGCAATTAGCGCCTTGCCGTCGCCGTTCGCACCATGGCACTGAGCGCAATACAGCAAGTAGAGTTGTTCATTTGTTTCTTCTTCGGTAATCTCACTCTGTGAAGTTATTTGTTCATTTTCAGAACATCCCCAGCAGAGAAGGGTGATAGTAATTGTTAAAAAAAGCTTCATACTCTAGTAGGGTACATGACCAGCAAGATCGAGTGCCGCTTTGTAGGCAAGTAAAGCCGTTTTTGCGGCAAGTTCCGGCATAATTTTTTCGGCATGGTCGCTAGTCTTATGGTAGTCCACATGGTCTTCGACACTGAGAAAGATTGCTGGAACGCCAAGTTCGACAAACGGCCATTGGTCACTTCGAGTCATCCAATCAGGGTGCTTATTTTTAATAATGGATAAGCCAACTTCATGATTCGCTTTTGAGATTGCTAGGGCTATTCGGGGGGCGTCTGGCATGCCTTCAATAAAAATAGTGTTAGGCTCGCCTCGGCTAATCATGTCTAGGTTGATGAGGGCCTTAATTTTGTAAGTGGGTATGACTTGGCTGCGCGCAAAATGTTTAGATCCACGCAGCCCATCTTCTTCACCAGTGAATGCAACCACTACAATTGAAGCATCTAGAGTGCCCTGTAATTTCCCCAGCGCTTCTGCAATAGCAATTAGTGCGGCCGTGCCTGATGCGTTGTCATCAGCACCATTGTAAATTTTGTCTTTGCCTGTAGTTTTTGGTTTGAGATGATCGTAATGCGCAGTGAGGAGAATGAATTGTTTCCCATTGCCTTTTAACATCGCTGCAACATTAGGCGATTCACGCATATCGTCGGTTGGAATGTACATCGAGGTTTTTCCAGGTATTGGAGTCAGCCCCGCATCGCTCCATTTTGTTGCAATGTACTTGGCGGCGATACGGCCTTCTTTTGAACGGTAGTGCCTGCCTTGTAGTTCGTCAGACGCAAGCCATTCGACATTAGAATAGATATTCTCAGAGGAAATAATCTCGACTTGACTTGTTGACTTTGAACTGCACGACATAAAAAGAAGGCAAAACGAAAATAATAATAGTTTACGCATGCTCTATCTCAATCTTATTTGCTGCTGCGAGACCAAGAACAACCCGTTTGTTATTAGATTGCAGAGTGATGGAATCAGCTGTTTCATTCTTTGAAATCACTTTAACATTTGCGCCAATCAGTAGCCCGCTTTCTTCAGCAAATTTAAGGAATTCTGTGTTTTGGTTTCCAATCCTTGCTATAGAAACGACTTCTCCTTCACTACAGGTAGCTAGTCGATGTAATACGCGTTTAGGGAAATTGCCAGAAGAAGAAGGAATGGAGTCTCCATGCGGGTCAACGGTTGGGGAGCCGAGCAGGGTATCCATGCGTTCAATGACTTGGTCTGAAACAACATGTTCAAGTTGCTCGGCTTCTTCGTGGACATCACCCCAATCCATACCGAGGATTTGCACTAGGAAAAGTTCGATAATGCGGTGCCTCCTAACTACTCGAATCGCGAGTAACTGTCCTTGTTCCGTAAGTCGAACACCATAATGAGGACGATATTTTATAAGTGAGGCCTCCGCGAGTGTCTTAATCATTGCAGTCGCAGATCCTGGGGTCACAGAGAGGGATGCGGCAAGCTCACCAGTAGTTATTTGAGCGTTGCCGGCTGGATCAAGTAGATAAATCGCTTTAAGGTAGTTTTCTACTGTACTAGTAAGCATGGTTGATTTCTAGTATACCCTAGTGTATACTTTTGACTAGTCAAAAAGGGCTCTTTGAATGTTTAAAAAATTGATTATTATAATTTTAGTGGCTTATTCTTCATCAGCAGAACAGCTTGAAATTGTCGCTACCACAGGGATGGTTACAGATATTACACGGCAAGTGGCTGGGCAGCACGCGAATGTGGAGTCTTTGATGGGCGAAGGCGTTGATCCACATCTTTACAAGCCAACTGCTGCAGACGCAAAAGCAATTGTTGCTGCTGATATGGTTTTTTACAGCGGTTTGATGTTAGAAGGCAGAATGGCAGATACCTTTTTAAAGGCAGCTAGGATTGGTAAGGTCGTCTATCCGGTGACAGAGTTAATTGAAGAAACATACTTACTTGAACCTCCAGAGTTTGAAGGTCATTGGGATCCGCATGTTTGGATGGATATATCTGCATGGTCAAAAGCAGTTGAAACGATTGCTGCAGTACTCTGTGAGCAAGATCCAGAAAATTGTAGTGATTACAAAATCAATGCGGAAGCATACAACAAGACTCTTGCAGAATTGCACCAATATGCCTTGGTCTCGATTGAGTCCATACCTAAAAGTCAACGCATTCTCATTACTGCTCATGATGCTTTTAACTATTTTGGTCGGGCGTACGGCATAGAAGTAGTTGGTGTACAGGGTTTGTCAACAGAATCGGAAGCGGGTATTGAAGATGTCAATCGACTTGTTCATATGCTTGTTGAAAATGAAGTTGCAGCTGTGTTTGTAGAATCAAGCGTATCCGATCGTAATGTAAATGCACTGATTGAAGGGGCAGCTTCAAAAGAGCATAATGTTCGAATTGGTGGTCGGTTGTTTTCTGATGCAATGGGAAAGGCAGGCACCTACGAGGGCACATACGTTGGCATGATCGATCATAACATTACAACGATCACGCGGGCACTTGGCGGGCGTGCGCCAGAAGGCGGTTTCGCATCTCTGCAAGAAGCTAAATTGGATGAATGAGATGCCAATCGAGCCAGGACATTATGCGTCATCGCCTGTTTCAATACATGACTTAACAGTTGCATATAACAGAAAGCCCGTTCTTTGGGATGTTGATTTAGATATTCCAGAAGGCAAGCTCATCGCGATTGTAGGACCTAATGGTGCTGGCAAGAGCACCCTTATTAAAGCAGTTCTTGACATTGTTCCTAGAGCATCCGGCGACATTTTGTTGTATGGCAAGCCATTTAAAAAGCAACGCGACCTAGTTGCGTATGTTCCGCAGCGTGAATCAGTGGATTGGGATTTTCCAATTGATGCTATTGGCGTTGTCTTGATGGGTTGTTATAGAAAGATTGGTTGGTGTAGGCCAATTCGGCAATCGGACAAGATCAAAGCAATGAATGCCCTGGATCGCGTTGGCATGGCAGAGTATGCGCATCGCCAGATTAACCAACTTTCTGGTGGCCAGCAACAGAGGGTGTTTCTTGCAAGAGCTCTTGCTCAAGACTCATCAATTTATTTTATGGATGAGCCTTTTGCTAGTGTTGACGCAGCAACAGAGCGCGCTATTGTTTCGGTCTTAAGTGAACTTAGGTCTTCTGGAAGAACTGTGGTTGTCGTTCATCATGATTTGCAAACAGTCTCGGAATATTTTGATAATGTCATTATGTTAAATATGCGCGTGGTTGCTCACGGGCCTGTGGACAAGGTATTTACTAATGAAAATTTAAAAAAGACTTATGGTGGTCGATTGACATTATTGTCAGAAGCAGCAGATCGCTTGGCAAAGAGTAAGGTCGAGGGGTGATTGCAAATCACTCAATATCTGACGTTCGAATTGTAATGCCTTCTATTGAGCAGTTGTTCAGAGTGCTTACCCTTGAAGATTACAATACTCGAGTTGTTGTGATTGGTGTTATGGCCCTGGGTGCTGCTTCTGGAGTTATTGGCACATTTCTCTTGTTAAGAAAGAGAGCTCTCACCGCCGATGCCCTGAGTCACGCAACACTTCCTGGGATTGTGGCAGCATTCATGGTAATAGTTGCGTTTGGTGGTTCTGGGAAATCAATAATAGCGCTGCTTATTGGAGCTTTTGTGTCTGGTTGTATCGGGGTGCTATTGATTCTTGCGATTCGACATACCACTCGGCTTAAAGACGACGCCGCAATCGGCATTGTTTTGAGTGTTTTATTTGGCTTAGGCTTATGCCTTTTGCGAATTGCAACGGAAATGCCAGGCGGTAGCGTTGCCGGTCTTAAGGGCTTCGTTTTTGGTAAAGCCGCCTCTATGGTTGCAGGCGATGCATGGATCATGTGCATCGTTGCAACAGGGGTAGTTGCGCTTGTCACTTTATTTCGTAAAGAATTTACATTACTTTGTTTTGATGAAAAGTTTAGCACTTCACAAGGTTGGCCAATTCTAAAATTAGATATCGCCTTAATGGGAATGGTTGCAATTGTAACAGTCATTGCACTTCAATCTGTTGGTCTTGTTCTTGCAGTTGCAATGTTAATTATTCCGGCGGCATCATCAAGATATTGGTCAACGAAGATAGCTAACATGATTTTCATTGCTGCTTTAATTGGTGCTCTCAGTGGTTGGCTTGGTGCAACGGTGAGCGCGCTCGTGCCGCGTATGCCTACTGGCCCAATCATTGTACTCATCAGTGGTTGTTCGTTTGTTGTAAGTTTTATGTTTGGAACAAAGAATGGTTTTATCGTTAATCAACTAGAACGTTCTTTGCTTAATCGAAGGATTGCAATGCAGCATTTTCTTAGAGCAATGTGGGAGATTACAGAGTCTAATGCGGACAATTCATTTCACTTTAAAACAATCGTCGCTCATCGTTCATGGAAGCCTCCGTTTGTTAGGCGATTAGTTAAGCGTGCGATTTGCTTTAGATACTGTTCGTCAATCGCAAAAGATGTTTGGATCATGACCGAAAAAGGGTCTGCGGAAGCGACTCGAATTGCACGAAATCATCGTTTATGGGAAATATATTTGATTAATTATGCGGATATTGCACCATCGCACGTTGATCGCGATGCTGACGCAATCGAACATGTTATTGGTCAGGTCATGGTCGATAAACTCGAAGCGCTTATTAAGGAAGAAAATCTAAAAAGTCCGCATCCAATCGGAGTAAATCAATGAGTTGGACAGCTATTGACACTTGGATTGTAATTGTCGGTGCCCTTTGTGCAATGAGTTGCGCGTTGCCTGGGACGATTTTAGTGTTACGACGTATGAGCTTAATGGGTGATGCCATCAGTCATACTGTTTTGCCGGGAATTGCAATAGCATTTCTTGTGACTGGTTCTAGAGATCCTGCTGCGATGCTTATAGGCTCTATTGTTGTCGGATTACTGACGGCATTTCTTATTCAAGCAATTCAAAATTTAGGAAAGATTGAATCAGGCGCTTCGATGGGTATTGTATTCACAGTATTCTTTGCATTTGGACTTGTTTTGATGCGTCAAGCAATTGACCATGTTGATATTGATCCAGATTGCGTGTTAAATGGAGCCATAGAATTCGCTTGGTTTGACCAGCCCTATGGATTGGGCATACCCCGTGGCGCAATCATAAACGGTGGGATGCTTGCAGGGAATGCGATTCTTATGATGTTGTTTTACAAAGAGTTTAAAATTACTGCGTTTGATTCATCGTTAGCTAAGTCGCAGGGCATCCGGCCCGAAATTATGCATTATCTGTTAATGACAATGACTGCCGCAACAGCTGTCGCAGCATTTGAAACAGTAGGCAGTATTCTTGTTGTTGCAATGTTCATCGTTCCGCCAGCGACGGCTTACTTGTTAACCGATCGTTATGGCTATTTGATTTTAATATCCTTACTACTCGCAATCGCTTCTGCAGGGATTGGTCATTTATCTGCGATTACTGTGCCAATTTGGTTTGGTTATAGTGGGACAACGACGGCTGGTGCAATGGCGGTTGCAGCAGGGTTGCTCTTTTTGTTGGCTTGGCTTGGTTCACCGACACAAGGCATACTTGCCTCAATAGTGAAAAAGTTTGAAACTAGGGCTTTAATCCTGCGCCAAGATATTCTTGGACTTCTTTGGCGTTTTGAAGAGCGGGAGCAGCATCCCCATAGCCTTGACACAGTTGCAACTATGCTTAGAGTGAATAAAAATACTATCGTTCAATCTTTGAAAACTTTGGCAAGACAAGGTGAGATTTCGGATAATTTTTTAATGATGAAGTTAACGAGCAAGGGCCGCGAAAGCGCAAGGGCGATTGTAAGATCGCATCGTCTCTGGGAAGTTTACCTTGATAAACATTATCCACAGGACAAAAATCAAATCCATCATGCTGCTTCTCGATTAGAGCATGTTACAACAGAGCAGATGCAGGATGATCTGGGTGGTGCCTCAATTGACCCGCATGGCAGGAGAGTGCCGTGATGACGTTTGTGCCACCAGATGCTATCCTGCAAGTATGAGATACTTATTTTTACTGATATTTTTTGTGATTGCTTCTTGCTCTGCGCTGACGAAAGATGATGGCAATGTTATTCAGCGTCCCTTTTCAGCTGTGGATGCAAGTAAAGTCATAGTTCTAGAGCCAGGTAGAACATTCCAAATTGTATTACAAAGTAACCCTACAACAGGTTATGGCTGGCATCTATCTATTGATCAGCCAAATGTTGTGAAAGAAGTTGCTGAGAATTACATCGCTGATTCTAGTGGAAGGGTGGGTGTAGGCGGAGAAACAACATGGACTCTGCGAACGCACGTGTCGGGTATTGCAAAACTTACATTTTCTTATGGTAGATCTTGGGCGACAGACTCGCCTGTTACGAGGACTGTGAATTTTTCAATTAACGTTCGTTAGCAGCATTTTGGTACATTGCTTCGTATTTTGCAGCGACTGTGTCTGTGTCAAGCCACTTCAAAATATGCGCCCTTCCAGTTTCCCCCATTTTTATGAGTTGTTCTTTGTCTTGGCTAATTTTTTCAATAACATTTGCAAAGTCTTTAGGGGTACGTTCTTCAATTATTGCACCGCCTTCTTCTAACTCTCGCCAAATGTCGGTGCCCTTTGTGCCTACAGTTGCAGTTTGGCAAAGCATCGCTTCAGGATAAACAAGGCCAAAGTTTTCTTGTTGAGTGGGTAATGCGAATAAATCTGCCATTGCGTAAAGTGATAATTTTAAACTTCCAACTACCATCCCTAGAAATTGTATTTCACCTGAAACGCCTGCTTTCTCAGCTCTTCTTTTAAGCGTATCCACGTAAGATGGTTCTCCGGTACCTGCGATTAAAATTCTGATTGGAAAGTTCCGTTTTTTCAAAATAGCGGCGGCATCAATGAGTGTTTCAATTGATTTTTTTTCATGTATTCGGCTTAGAAACAAAATTGTTGGTTCTTCAGTTTCCCCATACGTCTCAATGGCCTCTTGCGGAGTAGGCACTTCGTCGTATGGCGATAAATCAACGATATAGGGTATCACGGCAATATTTGAGTGCTTTAGCCACTTTGAGGCTTGTCGCTTCTCTTCCTCTGCAGTGCAAAGGAATGTTGTTGCATTTCGGTTTAGGCGTCTTCCAGCAGTAGCGAGGTATAGCTGTTTTTTGAGGCCTCGTTGATCCATGCACCAATCATCTAGCATGCCGTGAATGCTTATCACCCATGGGATTCCAAGCTGATCACAGGCTTTTACGATTTGTGGATTTGCGGTGAGCCACATCGCATGGATGTGAACAACATCTACTGCAGCAATAATTTTTTTTGCTTGCTGAACCTGACTAGCACTAATGCGCTTTCCTGATTTTTCAAAATCCCCTAAGTGAGCAATTATTGGGGTTTTAGAAGAAGTGGTTCTCCAATCTTCGGGGACATCAGTGTCATCGCAAGTGAGCCAAGTAACTTCGTGCCCTCTTCTTGCCAATACTGAACAAAAATCTATTGCTGCGCGAACAGTTCCACCCTCGGTGAGTCGTGTAGAAGGAAAAAAATGTAGTATTTTCATGTGTTGTTTTCGTTTCTATCAGTTACCCAAGAATCGTCTTGTTCATCGGTTGTTTCAATTAGAAAATCGGCAATAACTTTGCCATACTGTTCTCTAAGTTCAGGTGTAAAGTGGTTTTTCCAGTCACCGGAAACACCCTTGCGTGCAAAGGCATTCACTGAAGCTTCGCCAGGCTTACGCCCTCCGCTCATTTTTGCGAAGCTATGTGCCTCCACTACTCCTTGGATTGTTTCTGGTGAATTATCCAATTCGAATAAAGTGGCAACCATTGTCATGCCTTTAAACGGGTCTTCGAGCATATCTTCATACCGTAATTGAATGGAGTGATTTGGGTCGGCGTTTTCTTTCCATGAACGTACCCAATCAACATAGGCTTGCAGCATGCGATCCCCAAAAATTTGCAGACCCTCTTGGACAGTTTTGTTGTGATGGAATTGATATTCAGGGTGCCAAGGAGTATTTTGCACATAAAAGTGGTAACTAACGGCAACATCTCTTAAGTCTCGATGCAACACGACATAGTTGACTCCAGCTTCGCGTAAAATTTGAACGTTATTTTTGGATCCATGGCTATGCATTTTTGTAAGGACAAGCATATCTTTGAATGAGTCGAACATCCCTTTTGGCATTTCAAAATCATGGCTGCCACCTGTGCGTAACTCATGTCGTGCAATTGCTGGAAGTAAGTACTCATTAAATCCTTCATAACTCGAAACCATCTTCTCAATCCAAGTAGATCCGCTCTTGGGTAAGCCCGCAATAAATAAAATTGGCTGCGGATATTTTTCTCCGTGTTGCTGGAATCCTTGCTTGCAAGAGCGAAGTTGATCTTTTGCACGTTTATATGTTATGAATCGTTTCCCAAAACGAGAAACGCAGGGCGGTAATTTTCTGGCTATGGCTTCGCATTTTTTTATATTCATATGAAATCAATGGAGTTCAACAACAGTATATCGGTTGTTCATGACACCTTCTAGATGTTTTACCGGGACCCGGCCAACGGGCCATGCGTCAGTCATCTCAATGAGCACCCACGAATTGCGGTTATAGGAAATGCTATGATCTTCATTTGTTGGTGGTAGGTCAACCGCAACAAAAATGTGCTCTTCGATTGCGATGAAAAGTACTTCTGCGAGATTAATGCTTTTAACTAGGGATGCAAAGAGCAAGCTTTTAGAGTCGCAGTCCCCCCATTTTTTTGAGAGGGTTTCTAGCGGCATCATCGCCCCGACAGTAAGAATTTCTTCTCCCTCATCGTTGTGCCGGTAGTCAGCTGGGATCCGATAGTCGAGTGATTGCACAAGCGAAGAAAAAGCGCCAATCAATTCACGTCTTGAGCGATACCCTTCTTTGCGTGCAGAGCTTCGAATCGATTTTGCAACACCGCGAATATCATTTTCGCTTTCCTTGACAACCCACGCGTAGTCAACTACATATCGATTTTTTTTGTCAAGCATTTTGATTCCATATTTAGACGCTCGAATTTTAAGATCTTGTTGTTTCTTTTTTAAATCTTCAGCGTCAGTGTAGGAAATTGAAGTCCAAGATTTTGGAATACCAAAACGCTCAATCGCGAAATCAATATCCCCAGAATCAATGTTTGCGAGGCATGATAGATCTTGCATCGATGCGCCTTGTCGCACTTGAGCAATATCTCCGTCCCACTCGACAACTTCTCTTGTGTTGATATCGCTCCATTCAAAATGTATACGTTCAATAGAAGCACTCGAAGCAATTCCTGTCAGAAGCATGGGGGACCACAAAGATATTATTAAGTTATGTAACATTGCTACAAGTTTCGGCTGTAATTTCAATTGCTCGTTCAATATCTTCGCTACTTATGCCTAGATGCGTAACGTATCGAATTCTAGTTGGATCGAGGGCTTCGGCCATTATTCCGTTCTCCCACAATTTTCGGCATAAAGATGCTCCATCTCCAAGACTTTTATCAATATCGAAGAAAACAAGATTTGTATCAGTTTCACTAGCGTTGCATGTGATTCCATCAATTGAATGTAATGCCTTCGCAAGTACCTGCGCGTTTTTATGGTCCTCTTGGAGTCTATCTATATGGTGTTCAAGTGCATAAAGTGCAGCGCCAGCAAGCAGTCCAGTTTGTCGCATTGTGCCGCCAAACATTTTTCGAATTCGTTTTGCTTGAGCGATGGTTTCTTTTGTTCCCATAAGAATAGAGCCAGCGGGGCAGCCTAATCCTTTTGAGAAACATGCCGAAATAGTATCAAAGGCTGAACCCCATACAGAGGCTGCGACTGACCGGCTAACTATAGCGTGCCAAATACGTGCTCCATCGAGGTGAGTCTTTAAATTTGCATTATGTGCTGTTTCGCAAACGTTCTGGAGCTGTTCCAGTGGCCAAATAGATCCGCCGCCCCGATTATGTGTGTTTTCAAGTGAAACCAGTTTGCTATGTCCAAAATGATTGTCATCAGGACGGATTGAATTGGCGACATCTTTATCTGTAAAAAAGCCACGGGCGCCATCGACAAGTGCAAAGCTGCAGCCGCTTAATGCGGCTGCGCCACCGCCTTCGTAATGCACAATGTGGCTATCTTTATGAATAATAATTTCATCGCCTGGCTGAGTATGGCAACGAATTGCAATTTGATTAGCCATTGTTCCAGAAGGAACGAAGCAGGCGTCTTCTTTTCCGAACATCGAAGCGCAGCATTCTTGCAAGGTATTGACCGTTGGGTCATCGCCCCAGACATCATCACCCAATGGCGCGTGCATCATTGCTTCACGCATTTTTTGTGTGGGTTGCGTAACAGTATCGCTTCTTAAATCAACTTTCTTTCGAGTCATGTTACGATTGTAAGCATACGTCATCATTTCTGGGTACTATTCCCCGATGATTAAATGTAAATGGTTTATTGTTGAAGGGTTTTTGTTACTCATTCTTGGATCGTTTGCTCTTGCCAGACCTGCGATAGCTGCCGAAGCACTTGTTGAACTTGTGGGCTGGTTGTTGCTTGTTATGGGTATCGTGGCACTTGTTGGCGGTCTTACAACTCAATCTGGCCCTCGCGCTCCTGCATCAATTGCGGGTGGGATTATTGGAGTAATTTTTGGTTTGTTATTCCTGCTGATGCCGGTGCCAACCCTTTCGACGATAACGGTCTTAATTGCCTTCTTCTTTATGATTTCTGGTTTTGTAGAGATATCATCATCCTGCGCACTTCGTTCATCTGGAGGTCACTCTAATCACTGGGGTTTGGCATTTTTTAATGGTTTAATTGGCATTGTGCTTGGTATTCTCTTACTCAGTTTGTGGCCAGATTCCTATGAAGTGATTGGTCTCTTGCTGGGCCTTAATTTTTTGATGAGTGGCGCATACCTGGTCTCTCTTGGTTGGTTTTTTAGGAACGCCCCAACCCATTAATAATGCCTAATGAACTTAAATCAAAGCTAACATTTGCAGCACGTATTATCGCTGCAGTGGGGGGTTTGGGTGTTGGGTTTGTTGCATTCTATTTAGCGTTCGTTGGCAGGCTTTCTGATCAGTTTTTAAAATACACACTTCAGCATATCGAGTGGGCGGCCTATCTTTTGCCTGCTTTTTGCCTTGTATTAATCTCGGTTCTTCGTGTCCGTTTTTTTGGAGGCACTGAAGGGACGGGCATTCCGCAGACAATAGCAGCTCTTGAAATGAAAACAGAGGGGGAGCGAAAAGAAATGCTTTCCATCAAAATTCTTTTAGGGAAGTTATTTTTAACAACAATTGGCTTGTTTAGCGGCGCGTCATTAGGCAGAGAAGGCCCGACAGTTCACGCTGGCGCATGCTTAATGTATTTATGCCGAAAAGTTACACGATTTCCCAAGTATTTTGTTCAGCGGGGTCTCATTTTAGCCGGCGGTGCTGCCGGTATAGCAGCAGCATTTAATGCACCAGTTGCAGGCATCATTTTTTCTTTTGAAGAGATAGGTCGTTCTTTTGATAAACGTAACTTAGGCATTGTTGTTGTCTGCGTCCTTGGCGCTTGCGCAGTTTGTATTGGCTTGTTTGGCGATTATTGGTTCTATGGTTCGTTTCAAGTAGCTTTGCATGAATGGCCTGTTTGGATTTTTGTTCCGTTCATTGGACTAAGTATGGGTGCATTAGGAGGTTTGTTTTCACTCCTTATTATTCGGTCGTACCCCAGTGCAACTCGGCAGATTTTAAAACATCCAATTTTCGCTCCACTTATAATTGGCTTGACAATTGGTTTAATTGGCTGGCTGTCACAAGGCCAGACTCTGGGAACAGGGTTTGGTGAAGCTCAGATGATGTTGATGAAAAATAAAGAAATGGATTGGTCGTATCCTATTCTTCGGCCAGCTGCAACGGCATTAACATTGCTAAGTGGAATCCCTGGGGGATTATTTGACCCAACTCTTTCTGCTGGTGCCTCATTTGGTCAATGGTTTAGTTCACTAATTCACCAGTTTGATTGGGCTAGTGAAGTCGATTCGAGACTTATCATGATGATTGCCATGGCTTGTTTTTTTACAGGCGTCGTTCAGAGCCCCATTACGGCAGTTGTTATCATGATTGAGATGACCGATTCAGTGCATGCAACTCTTCCCATGCTGGGTGGTGTTGTTTTTGCGTATGCAATTTCAAGACGCATTTATCCATCTTCAATTTACGTTTCACTTGCTTCAAATTATTTCAGCGATAGCCGAGGTGAAGCGATTCGCTTTGAAGCTTGAATTGAGTCACGGGCTATTTTGCGAAGCCGTTGAATGCGACATAGCACATCGCTCATTGACATGCTCATTACGATATGAATTTCCCAAGGAGAAAGCCGCTCGGCGAAGTGCAGTGCTAGTATCTGCCTGTCCGTCCAACTTAAAGTAGAAAAAAAAGACCCTAGTTGGTCATCATATTGATCCGTTTTAAGACGTAGATTATTTTTTTTGCTTTGAGGCAATCTATTGGGGCCAATGTGACCTAGTGGTGATGTGTCGGCAATCATGGGCGACTTCCTGTCTTGTTTGGAATGAGCACTCCGCTCGTTCATTTAGACAAGCGTGTCGAAGTTTCTTTTCATTCAAAAAAATAATAATAGAAATGCTTAGATATTGAAAAGAAATGCTTGGCTAAGGCTTGTCTTTGTATATGGCAATCGCCATAACATCCAAAGAACTTTCTCTCCCTATCTTCTTTCTCTCCTCTGCGAGCCTCCGCCAAAAGCGGGGGCTCGCGGCGTTTCTGGCCGTATTGGGGTCAGTTAGAGCCAAAAAACCAGATTCCGCAGTGATAACCATCATCGTCTGGTTTGGAGCTGCTCCAAGCAACCATCATTGGTTGGTGCACAGACTCGCATTCTGGAAGATATCTCGTAACAACTCCCGTCATTCCCTCAGAAAGAGGAAATTGTGAGACGATTTGCATTCCACCTTCGCTGCGGTCTAAGACTTTATAGCGAACCGGAGTATCAAAATCATGGCTCCAACGGAGTACTGCTTCGCCCGAATAAGCGATTCTGTCTTTGCTGCGTCGATTTGTTGTATCCGATTGTATATTTGAATCATTTATCATCTCAGAAGCATCGTCTCTGCTGAGGTTCAACTTAAGTGACATATTCAGAATACTTTTGATAAGTGCCTAATTAGCCTTGTTTTAAGTTAAATTCTCGGACCTGCTCCTCAGCGTGGAAAGAACTTCTTACTAAAGGGCCTGATTCAACGACTCTGAAGCCAAGTTTTAGACCTTCTTCTTTATACATTTCGAATTGATCAGGGTGTACCCAGCGTTCAATTGGAAGATGGTTTCTGCTTGGTTGTAAGTATTGTCCAATTGTT
>CAJWSE010000005.1 GCA_913046275.1 uncultured Phycisphaerae bacterium
AAATCATGTGGCTCTGTAGTCACAACAGTGATATCGAGCGAGAAATCATTTGGAGCAATTGACATCGGGTCCTTCACCTGAGGCGGTGCTGAGCACGCCTGAAGAACAACAAGTGAAAAAAGCATAAGAAGAATGGCAGTAAATCGGCTTCGCATTTGTGCAGAATAGCTATTCTGCGGGAATGTTGGTAACTACAAATTGGATCAATGACTATTTGCAGACCCCGGTATCGGCTAAGGAGCAGGCAAAATTGCTCACTGCTGCTGGTTTTCCTCTGGAAGGACGTGAAGATCTACCTGATGGCGATGTACGTCAAGACTTTGAAATGACTTCAAATCGTGGTGATTGCACCTGTCACATAGGTTTAGCGCGTGAAATAGCTGCTCGGACAGATAATACGTTATGCACGCCCTCTAGCGACCTGGAAGAATCAGGGCCACTGGTAAACGAACTGGCTAGCGTTGATAACCAAGAACCCGAATTATGCCCCCTCTACACTGCAAAAATTATTTTAGGGACAAAAGTTGCAGATTCCCCAGATTGGCTACGAACTCGAATTAAGAATCGTGGCGATATTCCTCGCAATAACATTGTTGATGCAACCAATTTCATTTTGTTTGAACAGGGACAACCCACGCATGTATTTGACTTAGACAAACTTTCGGGTAAAAAAATCATTGTACGCAGAGCAAAAGATGGTGAAATTTTTCTTCCACTTGGAGAAGATGCAACGGAATTAAAACTTACAACAGATGATCTTGTTATTGCTGATGGAGAAAAACCTGTAGCACTTGCTGGTGTCAAAGGTGGCGCGCTTGCTTCTGTGACAAACGAGACTACAAATATCCTGATTGAATCAGCAACTTTTGATCCTGTTGTCGTAAGAGAAATGAGTAGACGACACAAAATTACAAGTGATTCCAGCTTCCGTTTTGAACGTGGTGTTAATCCAAGACAAGTTGAGCCATACTCCGATCGACTTGCGTCAGTATTGATTGACGTTGGCGGAGGAACACTTTGCCAAGGGACCCTCTCTTCTGGCCAACCTCTTCCTGAAAAAATTACAACAACAATGCGCACACAATATTGCAGGGAGCGACTTGGAATTGAACTTACTAACGAACAAATGGTCAACTGCTTAAACAATATTGGTATTGAAGCTACTTGCACTGATGACCTCATTTCAGCAACCATCCCTTGCTTTCGAGGAGATATTCACCGAGAGATTGACCTCGTTGAGGAGGTTGGACGTATCTATGGATATGAGGAAATTCAAATTGAAGATACCCTTGAAGTTCGAGTACCAGATGTTGGAGGTGAGTCTGCCGCCAGGCAAGCGGTACTGAATGAACTCGCCGGAATGGGCTTTATCGAATGTGTTACTCATTCACTTATTTCTACTGATGCCGCCAATCATTTTTTGCTTGATGAGGAGACGCCGCTTACCATCGACGATGATCGAGCGGCTGCTGAACCAGCGCTGCGCCCTTCCCTTATCCCAAGTCTACTTACAGTGCGTAAGCACAACGAGGATAACGGCGTCAAACGAGTTAATCTTGCGGAACTAGGCTCTATCTTTTCATTAAAGAATGGAGAACATCATGAAATCACTGAGTTAGCATTGATGATTGATTCCTCAGAGGAAAACGGCATTGCTGAACTGCGTGGCGCTATCAATCGTATCGCTCAACTACTCGCTGGCAACAAAACGGTTAGCGTTGTAGAAGACTCTAGCGCTTCATGGCTCGAACCTGGCGGCAATGTTGTGATTGATGGCAACCTCGCTGGAAGGATTGGCCGCTTAAATAAAACTATTCAAGAGGCGTGGGATATACCAAACACATTACATGTCGCTCAACTTTACCTAAGTGATCTCTTTGCGGCATACCCCCCCGATGTTCAATCGCATGCCCTTCCTACGCAGCCCGCTATTGATCGTGATATTTCGATTATTGTCGAAGAAAACGTCTCTTGGGCATCCATCAAAGAAACGATTTGCAATCTTTCGCTAGATTACATAGAAAGTATTAATTTTGTAACAACATTTCGCGGAACAAACATTGAAGTCGGGAAAAAGTCCCTGACACTTCGCCTTCGGTTTAGAGATGACGACCGAACACTAACACATGAAGAAGTTAATGCGCCTTGCACTCTGGCAACCAATGCATTAATAGAAAACATTCACGCGGAAATACGATCCTAATGATGATGAGCAAAAGTACGATCTCCGAGTTTCTTCAAGATCTCTCGACAAAGCAACCAACTCCAGGTGGCGGCGCAGTTGCTGGACTTGTGGCATCGATTGCTTCAGCACTTGGAAATATGGTAGTTGCATATTCTAAAGGGAAAAAAAGCCTTGATGAGCACAACAAATTGCACGATGATTGTGCACAGTTCTTTGATGCTGCCATGAATGAAGCGATTTTTCTTGGCGATGCTGATGCAGAAGCATATGAAAAAGTAAACGTACTTTGGAAGTTGTCAAAAGATGATCCAAAACGAATTACACAATGGGACGATGCGCTACTTGATGCGGCGCAAGTGCCACTCAAAACAATGGATCTATGTAAGAGAATATTACTTTCCCTTCAAGCGCTCGGTGGAAAAACCAATCCTTTGCTCGACAGTGACCTGGCCATTGCAGCAATCCTCACGAACTCAGCTGCACGTTCAGCGGATTGGAATGTTCGAATAAATGCTATGCAAGTTGAATCTCAAGATGCAAAGCAGTCACTCCTTAGCGCATCAAAGACCTTGCTCGACGAATGTAACAAGTTAGAGCAAGCTATCGAACATTCCTGCAGTGTATAATTCCTAGATGGCTATTCAAACGAGCCCTAACGCGAATATTCTTGACCCTGAAGTCATGCAAGATGTTGCACAGGGAAACCTAAGAATTACGCCTGAACAAGCGGCGCAACTTTACCACGAAATGCCACTTCCTGAACTTGGGCGTTGGGCAGATGCGCGGTGCAGAGCTTTGCATGGCAACCATTTGCGGACCTACATCATCGATAGAAATATCGATTACACAAATATATGCACAGCCCGATGTACATTTTGCGCATTTCGAAGAGATGGCCACGAAGAAGATGCATACACATTGAGCTATGATGAATTGCTCCAAAAAGTGCAAGAAATCGTCGACATTGGTGGCACACAAATTTTAATGCAAGGTGGAATGAACCCTGAATTACCCTTGGAGTGGTATACAGATCTTCTTCTACTTCTCAGGGAAAAATATCCTCAAGTACATGTGCATGCTTTTAGTCCGCCTGAAGTAATTGAATTTATCCATTTCTTTGATACACCAGGCAACACGGTTGAAGACAAAATACGATTCGTCTTGCAACAACTTAAAGAAGCCGGTTTGCAGTCAATTCCCGGTGGTGGCGGCGAAATTTTCGCGCCTGCAGTGCGAGAAAAAATTGGCCTAGGAAAATGCAACGCAGAAGTGTGGCTAACTGTAATGCGTGTCGCACACGAACTTGGCATGAATACAAGCGCAACAATGATGTTTGGCCATATTGAAGGCATTAACGATCGAATACACCATATGGATCTTGTGCGCACTTGGCAAGAACGGTCCATTAATGACTTTGGCTTACAAGATGGTGGTCGCTACAACGCATTCATATCGTGGCCATTCCAGCCAGATAACACAGCACTTGGTCGTGTTAAAGAATGGGGCACTGCTAAGGGTGATGATTTAGAAAATCCCTTTCCCGGTGATACGGTTGCAAAACTTGATGGATGTGGAACGAAATCGGAACATCCAGAATTTGGACGGCGCCTCAGACTCGCTGGCTCAAGCTCCTATTTACGCACTCAAGCACTAAGTCGACTTTTCCTTGATAACGTTTACTCCATTGGTTCCAGTTGGGTCACAATGGGGCCTGCAATTGGTCAGACTGCTCTATTTTATGGTGCCAATGATATGGGATCTGTCATGCTTGAAGAAAATGTCGTTAGTGCAGCGGGCACAACATGGTGCCTTGATGAAGCTAAATTATGCAAAATGATTCGAGAAGCCGGCTTTACACCTGCAGTACGAGATAATCGATATGACATATTGAGAATACATGATGGGGATGAGTCACCTGACAAGAAAATAACTGACTGGTCAGTTCTTAGTAAACAACGCCTGTATTCACATACTGAAGATTGCAATACAACTGAAGATTGTAATACTGTCGAACTTACTATAGATCAGTAATTAAAGCTTAATAATTTAATCTTCTGGAGCAGATTGTGCGACTCGCGCGCGGAATTCATCTTCAAGCGCGTGAGTAATTGGGCCAACCTTGCCACAACCAATGACAGAATCGCCAATGTGACTCACACCAATTACTTCTGCTGCTGTACCTGTCAAGAATACTTCATCCGCCTCGACAACCTCTTCCAATTCGATTTCTCGCTCTTGCACTGTATAGCCCAGCGCAGGCGCAATTTCCTCAATGACAAATTTTCGAGTAATACCGTGCAAAATACCCGCCTCAATAGGTGGAGTAGAAACAACTCCGTTTTGGATAATAAAAATGTTATCGCCTGTGCACTCTGCGACTTTACCATCTTGATTAAGCATGAGAGCTTCGAGAACACCGGCATCAATGGCTTCAATCTTTGCCAGAATATTATTAAGGTAATTCAAACTTTTTACTTTTGGATCAAGACAGTCAACAGGAACTCGTGGCCTCTTTGCAACAATAATTGACATGCCATCTTCATACATTTCATCAGGATAAAGTTTTATTTTTTCTACGATAATGAAGACCGTTGCCTTTGGGCATAAGAAGGGATTAAGACCAAGCGTACCCTTGCCCCTTGTAAATACAAGTCGTATATATCCATCGGATTGGTCATTAGCTTTTACTGTTTCACGAACATATTCTTCGAGCTCATCAATTGAATATCCTGGATGTAAGCGAATTGCCTGCGCTGACTCATACATCCGTTTCATATGCGAACGAAGTTTTAAAATGCGACCGTTGTAAATACGTATCCCTTCGAAACAACCATCGCCATATAGAAGACCGTGATCAAAAACGCTCACATGAGCATCATCAGAATTGACAAGAGAACCATTAAGCCATATTTTTGACATCCGTGTATTGTAACAGCACCGAATCAGCCTTTGAGCCTACCTCGTTGAGGTTAAACCTTACCCATGATTTCAATTTGACCCATGAACTATTATTGAATCAGTTCCAAGTGATGCCATTTTTCCAATGATCCGTTGATTGCTTGTTTACCATTGACACAATTTGGTCAAGTCTGGATAGTTCGCAAAGCACGCGCCTTGAACGACGCTCACTCGATGGTTCCGCAAGAAGTTCGTAACGCAATTCAGCATCATCAAAAACTGAACATCCAATCAATTCAAAGATTGCACTATTTGACAAGGTTGGCTCAGCAGCCCAACTGACTATAGATTCATAATTTTCGAGACGCTGCAGATTAGGTCGCCGCAACATATGAAGCAATTCTGCTCGATAACTTTCATCAACTTCGACTTCTTGTTTTTCGAGCGGTCTTAATTTTGCTTTACGATAAGGGCAATCATCATTTGAGGAATACTCTTCTTCCACTTTAGCGCGGCAAAGCCCGTACATAAGAATGTTGTACCCATGCTGAACTTTTTCGTGTTGTACAATCTGAGAAAGACACACTACCTCTCGAATTGCGCCTTTATCTTGCTGCGGTGATTGTTCGTATGTAGCAATTGCAATCTGCCCACTACCATCAAGGGCTTTATTTGTCATCGCTCTATATCTCGGCTCAAAAATCGTTAATGGCATCACAGCATGTGGAAGTAGTACCGTCTCAGGGAGCGGGAATATCGGAAATTTCTGTTTAAAATGTACCGCTACAGATTCTGCCATTACGTATAAATGATACGCGATATAGCACAAAAAACTCCCCTAAACTGCTTTTTTCTTTACGCGTTGCGTAATCCTCTCGACCGGATACTCGACATAGCAACTTGCACACTTTTTCCAGGACAAGCAGTTGCAGCCCATTCTTGATGTGTGCGCACTTTGGAAACCGAAACATTATATTTTCGCATTAATGCACGCAGGGTTGTTTCAATTGTTGTAAGTTGTGCTCGGTTGACTGACTGGCGTTCATAATTGCCCAGGACAACTACACCAATATTACCTTCATTTCTTGCTCTGACATGGGCGCCCTGCCAAGTCAGGGGGCGGCCTTGCCACAGCCTACCTGCAGGATCGATTGCAAAATGGTATCCAATATCGCCCCATCTCCCACCATCTCTTCGAAGATGCGACTTACGAATAGTCTCAAGACGTGAGGCTGCATCGGATTTTGATGAAGATGTAAATGGGTTCATTCCATCATGATGAACGGTGATATATTTTACAGGTAGCATCCTGTTCATATTTCGAGGTATTGGCTGCCCCTTAGCCCAAACTGATCTTGAAATAGCTCCAAGGGTAGCAGAGGGCTCTGGAAGAACTGCTGTCTCCTTCTGGTGCCCTGTTGCGACTTCAACTGAAGATGCTGACCAAATAGGTCCAGGAAGCACAGAAGT
Organism: uncultured Phycisphaerae bacterium; assembly: GCA_913046275.1. Next base: position 6,554 of record CAJWSE010000005.1, read on the forward strand.
CACCTTCTTTGCTCCGCAACCTACAAGTGCTAAAGCGCTACCAACTAAAAAGAGTCGCCTTGCAAAGACCGTTTGATTGCCTTCGCAATGCGTTTCAAGTTCAGTTTTATGGGCTTGGTAATCTTGCATAAAAAGTACTACTTAAAGTGTATCGGAGACCTAGAGTTTATGACTCCAAAAAGAAGTGTTTAGAGGTTAGTAAATCGCTGTTAATCAGGGCATTATCAGGTCTAAAAAGGTATAATAAAAGACCTGTGGAGGGAGAGCTGAATGCAAAGGATTTCCCAATAAAAACACCCCCTTCTCTTCCTTCCATTCATCAGAAATAAAGAATTCATGACACAGCCTACAGATACATACACCTCCGAACAAATTCAGGTTTTAGAAGGACTAGAAGCAGTTCGAAAAAGACCAGGAATGTACGTTGGTGGTACTGGTTTAAATGCACTCCATCACCTTGTATATGAATGTGTAGACAACGCTATTGATGAAGTAATGGCTGAATTTGCTACTTCCATCACCGTTCGAATTGGTGTAGATGGGTCATGCACTGTTGTCGACGATGGGCGCGGCATGCCTATCGACAACATGAAGAGTGACAATCCAATGATTGATGGTCGCCCCGCCGTTGAAGTCATTATGACCCAGCTTCACGCTGGTGGCAAGTTCGATGATAACGCTTATAAAGTTTCTGGTGGCTTACATGGGGTAGGCGTGAAGTGTGTAAACGCACTTTCAATTTGGACTGATGTCAAAGTTATAAAAGAAACAGAGACTTGGATGATCAGTTTCACCCGTGGTGAGATTAAAAAACCATTACATAAAATTGAAGATTACAAAGGCAAAAAGCGTTCAACAGGAACCACAATATCTTTTTTGCCTGATCCAGAAATTTTTCCTGATACAGAATTCCGATACGAATCATTAGAGCACCGATTACGTGAACTTTCCTTTTTAAATCCTGGGGTTGCTATCCGCTTGATCGATGAGCGTGTTGATAGTGAAGGGAAAATTCGTGAGGAAACATTCTTTAGCGAAAAAGGACTTCCCGACTATGTTTCATATATCAACCGCGGAAAATCTGAGTATAGTCCGCCAATCGGCTTGTCATTAACAGATGAAAAAACGGGAACAATTTGTGACATTGCCATGCAGTACACAGATGCAACAAGCGAAGTACTCCTTGCCTTCGGAAATAACATCGTTAACCCTGACGGCGGAACGCATGTATCGGGTTTCAAGACTTCTCTAACCCGTACTGTCAACGCATACGCAAAAAGAAATAACCTCATTAAAGGTTTAACGCCAAGCGGTGATGATTTGCGCGAAGGTCTAACAACGATTCTCTCTGTAAAACTTGTTGAACCTCAATTCAACAACCAAACAAAAGAAAAACTGCTTAACCCGGAAGTTGAAGGCATTGTTTCTTCACTCGTTTCAAAGTTACTCGGCGCATGGCTGGAAGAGCATCCTGGCGAGGCCAAGAAGATCTGTATGAAAGCGATTCTCGCAGCACAGGCCAGAGAAGCCGCTCGAAAAGCACGAGATTTAATCAAGCGAAAAGGTGCGCTTGAATCTGGTGGAATGCCCCAAAAACTTGCAGACTGTGTAACCAACGATGTTGACCGTTCCGAGTTGTATATCGTCGAAGGTGACTCTGCAGGAGGTTCTGCAAAAGGTGGTCGCGACCATGACACCCAAGCAATTCTTCCGCTAAAGGGTAAAATACTCAACGTCGAGAAAGCTCGAATAGACAAAGTACTTGGCTTTGAAGAAATTCGGATATTAATTCAGGCCCTCCAATGTGGGATTGGCGAAGATTTCAACATTGCCAAATTGCGCTATGGTCGTGTCATTATCATGACAGACGCTGATGTCGATGGTTCGCATATCCGCACACTATTGTTGACTTTCTTCTTTAGGCAAATGAGTGAACTTGTTCGACAAGGTAAAATTTATATTGCGCAACCACCTCTATACCAAGTCATTCGAAATAAAAAGAGTTTTTACGTCAATAATGAAAATGAGATGACTTCATTGCTAATGGAGATGGTGATTAATTCCGCCGCACTCATCATTAGAGATGCGGAAGACAACGAAGTGCGACGAATCCATGGTGAAGAGCTTAGCAAGGTTGCAAAACACCTCTCAAGACTTTCCGATCTCATTGGAATTGCTGAACGTCGCGGTACGCCGTTTCTCCGGCTCCTAGAGATGCGCGAAAACGATACACAAAAACAAAATCGACTTCCACGATTCAGGGTGGTATGGCCAAACAATGAAATTGTTTGTTGGAGCGAAGAAGGTGCACGTAAAATCATTAGCGAGAACGACCTACTCCTTGATGACTTAAACGTTGAAGTAGACAATGGAAACGCTACTCGCATTGCGGCATTACGCGAACTTCATGAAAACCGTGAGATTGATGCGCTCATTGAAACACTCAGCGGATTTGATATTGACATCAACGACTACTTCCTTACTCAAGAAGAGACAGTAAGTGGGGAAAAATTATCAACGAAATACGCTTGGATTGTTGACCCAGATACAGATAAATCTGAAATTGTCGATGTTCCAAATATCCCAGATATTCTGGAGTCTTTACGACAAATTGGACGCAGGGGTATTGAAATCAAGCGCTTCAAAGGTCTTGGTGAGATGAATCCGGAAGAACTCTGGGATACAACTATGGATCCTGAAAAACGGACGCTACTACGGGTTACTTGGGATGCTGCTTCTGATGCAGACCAATTATTTACAACCCTGATGGGGGAGCAAGTCGAATGCAGAAGGAAATATATTGAAGACCACGCTCTTGAAGTCAAGAACCTAGACGTGTAACTTCTTTAAATGCAACGTCGCGTAGTCTGCATGCATCGCATGCACCACATGGTTCCCCGATCTCGCTAGGATCGTAGCAACTTGTCGTCAAACTGTAATCCACTCCAAGTGCTTGACCCCGCTGAATAATTTCCGTTTTCGTAAGATTCAACAAAGGAGCCTCGATAGAAAATGGCGTCCCTTCGACACCAGCTTTCGTTGCAAGATTTGCGAGTTTTTCAAAAGCATCAATAAACTCCCCCCTGCAGTCCGGGTAACCGGAATAGTCAATTGCATTCACGCCAATGAAAATCAACCGGGCACCAATGGCCTCAGCATAGCCAAGGGCATGACTTAAAAAAATTGTATTTCTAGCAGGCACGTATGTAACTGGAATTCCATCGCTATGGCCTTCTTTTGGCACTTCGATATCATCCGTAAGCGCTGAACCTCCCCATGCACTTAAATCTATTGTTGAAATTACGTGTGATGTCACACCAAGATGCTTTGCTACTTTTATCGCTGACTCGAGCTCTATGGTGTGACGCTGACCATAAGAAAAGCTTAGGGCATGACATTCATAACCATTTTCATTAGCAATAGCTAAAACTGTTGCGGAGTCGAGACCGCCTGAGAGTAAGATGACTGCTGGCTCACCCATTACGATCATGCAGAACATCGTTTTCGCGGGGATTCGGCAACCGCTCACTGACTTCCTCGAGCATTTTCTTTGTTTCTTCGTCAAGCTCTTTTGGAGCAATTATATGTATTACGGCGTAAAAATCGCCTGTTTTCCCTGAAGAAGCAACACAGCCCTTGCCCTTCACTCGTAAACGTGCGCTGCTGGAAACACCCGGAGGGATCGACATATCAACCGTACCACCAAGAGGTAGTGGCAATGTGACTTTCGTACCAAGCGCAGCTTCAGCAATGTTTAAATCCACATCCATCTCAACATCTAAACCATTGCGCTGATAGGTTGGATGACCGCCTACTGAGACCGTCACAATCATATCGCCACACGATCCACCCATCACGCCAGGGTGCCCCTTCCCTTTAAGGCGCAGTTTTTTCCCGCTTTCTATTCCTGCCGGAATCTGCAAAGAAACCATTTCGTCACCAACCCGAATCTCTTCAACACCCCCTTTTAACGCTGTCATAAAAGTCACCGTAATAGAGGCGCTTTGGTCTTGTCCTTTTTGCGCTTGTTGCTGCCCACCTCCAAATGGAGAGCCAGTTCCACCTCCACCAAATGCAGAGCCAAAAATGTCTGAGAAATCAACAGCTTGCCCATATTCACTACCTGGCCCGCGGCCTTGAGACCAGCGAGGATCACCACGAAAACCGCCTGCACTAGGACCTGCTGAGCCAAACTGATCGTAGACCTTCCTCTTTTCAGCATCAGACAAAGTATCGTACGCCTCTTGCACTTCAGCAAATTTTGTCGCTGCATCATCGGCTTTATTCACATCCGGATGGTACTTGCGAGCAAGTTTCCGATATGCCTTTCGAATCTCATCTGCAGTCGCAGAACGGGATACTCCTAAGAGTTCATAATAATCATTTGATGCTGCCATAAATCCTCTAGTAGAACAAGCAGTATACATGCTTCGAGTTCCGTTATCCTGTACGTACTTTCCATGGAAAATGTTCACAATATAGACAGCGGCACCATGTCTCTCGGAGACCATCTTGAAGAGCTTCGAAAACGAATTATCTGGTGCATCATCCCGCCTATCCCATTAGCTGTGCTGTTCTTTTTATTTGCAGATCACATTGTTCGCTGGTTTCTTATTCCTCTCTACACCGTACTTGAAGATCATGGCTTGCCTACACAAGTGCAAGTACTGAGTCCACCAGAATTTTTAATAGCAGAAATGAAAATTGCTTTTGGAGCTGCAATCCTCACGGCAGGCCCTTGGATTTTGTATCAAGTCTGGAGATTTGTATCTCCTGGTCTCCATAAACATGAACGACGATTTGTGTACTTCTTAATTCCATTCAGTACCTTCCTTGGCGCCATTGGACTTGCACTCATGTACTTTGTAATGTTACCGGTGATTTTAGATTTCATGGTTACACTCGCAGGGAATGTTGAGATCGATACCACAGCTATCGTCTCTGGTGAAAGTATCTCCACAATGCAATACCCCGTCTTAGAAGCAGCGCCTGAATCTGCCGCAGCGGGAGATGCTTGGGTTAAAATTCCAGAAGGCATTTTAACTGTAGCAGTTCCTTCTTCAGATGCAAGTCAGCTTGACACATTGACAATACCTATGAGTCATGGTTCCCTTATCTCTCAACAATTTCAGTTAAGCAGTTACCTAGGCTTTGTCATTCTCCTTATGTTTGCTATTGCCACTGCTTTCCAGTTACCGATGGTGATGCTGCTCCTTGGATGGCTTGGAATCGCTAATCCGGATTGGCTGAGATCGAATAGAAGATATGCATTGCTCATTTTGGCAATTGTATCTGCATTGATTACACCTCAAGATATTATTTCCATGCTCATGATGCTAGTACCGCTCTACTTACTCTATGAACTTGGTATTCAACTCATTGTGTGGGTACCTATGAGCCGAGTTGCGGGCGATACCGATGCTGAGTGATGAGGAGATGATGAGGCATGCTATTAGACTTGCCAAACAAGCTATGACTATGGACGAAGTGCCAATCGGCGCCGTCGTATTTTGTCAAAATAAAATTGTCGGCGAAGGGTTTAATACAAAAGAAACTATGAACAGCCCTACTCGGCATGCCGAAATCAACGCGATTGAGGATGCAGCAAAAAAACTCGGAAGATGGAGGCTGCACGATTGTACAATTGTTGTGACTCTTGAGCCTTGTGCGATGTGCGCTGGCGCTCTAGTAAATTCAAGAATTGATCGCGTAGTTTTTGGCGCTAGCGATCAGAAATCGGGTGCTTGCAGAACATTATTTAAAATTGCAGATGATCCAAGATTGAACCATCGGTGCCATGTTCTTGGCGGGGTGCTGGAAGGCGAATGCATTGAGCTTTTGCAATCTTTTTTTAAACCTCGCCGTTAAGCAAGTAGTCAACAACGACTGTTGCATAACTACCTGCGGGCAAAATAAATGAAAGTTCGACGAAATCTTTGTGCTTTTTCATCGAAATTTGCTTCACAGGCACACGCAGTGGCCGCCGTGCACCAAGCGCTTTTTTTTTCATCCGTTGCAAATGTTCGGGCCCAATATTGTATCTTCGCAATTCAGATTGCTCAATCTTCAAAACATCGCGGGAGGGCAATCGCATCTTTTCACCCCAAAGCGGTCCCGTTGGCGAAATTTCAAACGAATCAATACGATTTTTAATGTTCAGCGATTGAGCATCTTCATCAGACACTTCAAAGGTTCGTCCACCACCTTCGTGCTTCCAAGCAAGATCTCCGACAAGAAGTTTATTCCACGTACCATCAGTAATCCTCTTGGATAGTACCTCATTAAAAATCATTGACTGAAATGCATTAACACATAATTTTAAAAGTGCACGAGGAATTTTATTGCATGCCTGCTTTGCATCTTTGCCTTTTACAAACTGCTCAAGAATATTTCGTTGCGCTGGCTGTCCAAAAGGCCAGGCGTCCATTGCTTGCTGATATTCGCCATCCATGGCTAATTGGTTATGAGCCTCTCCCCCTTGTAGTAAGCAATTTGCAAGTGAATCCCAATCACAAAGTAACCATAGGCGTCCAATATCAGCATTATCTCCTCGATTTCCAAATCGCTGTGGACCGAATGCATTAGGAAGACCATGCGCAGCTAGCCTCTCAAGGCGCTGCTGTATACAAGGGTAAAACTGAGATTCGATTTCGCGCAAGCGAATCTTAAATTGGTTACCTTTAAGATGTCCAAGGCGCAACTTATTGGAATGCCTCGAATAAGAGAGAATGTTAATTTGATCAATTGAGTCTGGAACAGACATACTTTGACCAGGCAAATATAGCGAGAGCTGTTGCGTTGTTTTTGCTGTAAAATCTTTTCTGCCAGCGCAACCAATATCACGTGGCTGAATCCCAAAATATCTTGCAATCTGCCTAATCAATTCATCATGCGAACAGTTTGTTTTTTGTACTGTTAGATAAAGATGTTCACCTTCACCTAAAGGTGTATAAAGTGGCACTTCATCTACGACAAAATCTTCTGCCATTGACTTCAGTACACCATGAATTGATTTGTTCGTATTATTCCCAGCCAAAATCATCAGGCGATTCATATGAATCGACATCTTTTTCTACTTCCTCAAGCACTTTGTCTTCGACAAAAATGGGCACATTCATAGAAATGCCAAGTGCAATCGCATCTGATGGACGTGAATCCACTACAAACTCTTCAACTCCATTATCCAATAACAATTTTGCATAAAAAGTTCCACCGGTAAGATTGTCAATAATAATTTTCTTTAGGGTTCCACCGAGCGTATGCATGACTTCAGCAAGTAGTTCGTGCGTCTGCGGCCTTGGAGGCTCAACACCTTTAAGGCGACGGTCTATGGCATAAGCTTCAGGCTTACCAACAACAATAGGGAATCGCCGGTCACCATCAATTTCACGCAATTCGATGAACTGCGTGTCAGCAATTTCTCGAATCAGAATTCTGGAAAGTTCCATTTGAACAAGCATAGCAATTGATATCATACGACTCTTTGTCTATCGCCTTTTAGGCTCTTTCATGCTATTATTCGGTTTAACCAATAAAGGCATAAATATGACGAATCAAACACACTTATTTACTTCAGAATCCGTCTCAATGGGACACCCGGATAAGGTTTCTGACCAAATTTCAGACTCGATTCTTGATGCCATGCTCGCTGTTGATCCAAATAGCCGAGTCGCCGTTGAAACACTCGTCACCACTGGCCTCGTTGTAGTTGCTGGTGAAGTTACCTGCGACGGATATGTTGATATTCCAAAAGTTGTTCGCGAAACTATTCGACGTATCGGATACACCGATGCGACACTTGGTTTTGATGCCGATAGCTGCGCTGTAATGGTCACACTTGACAAGCAGTCCCCAGATATCTCACAAGGTGTAGATAATGATGCTGGCCTTCATAAAGAACAAGGTGCTGGTGACCAAGGTTTAATGTTTGGATATGCGTGCAAAGAAACCGACTCTCTCATGCCATTACCAATAGATTTGTCGCACAGACTTGTTGCAAAACATGCTGAAGTTCGAGAATCAAGAACAATTCCTGAACTTCGTCCAGATGCAAAAAGTCAAGTCACTGTTCAGTATGATGGTCTTGAGCCAAAACGAGTGACAGCAGTGGTTCTATCGACTCAACATGGACCAATGTGGTCTGAAAACCAAGCTGGTCTATCTGATGCAATCATCGAACATGTGATTAGACCTGTTCTCGGTGAATGGTGGAATGATGATATTACAGTACACGTAAACCCCACCGGAAAATTTGAAATCGGCGGTCCAAAGGGTGACTGTGGTCTCACGGGTCGTAAAATTATTGTTGATACTTATGGTGGGCGAGGTCGTCATGGTGGAGGCGCATTCAGTGGAAAAGACCCTAGTAAAGTTGACCGCTCTGCTGCTTACATGGCTCGCTACATCGCGAAAAATATCGTTGCCGCCGATCTTGCCGATTGCTGCGAAGTTCAACTGAGCTATGCTATAGGAGTTGCTGAGCCGGTTTCTGTCTTTGTTGATTGCCAAGGCACTGCAAAAATAGATGAAACTACAATCTCAGAACTTGTTAAAAAGAATTTTGATTTAACTCCACACGGCATCATCCATTCACTCGGTCTGCTATCACCCATTTATGCGCATAGCGCGTACCACGGTCACTTTGGACGCACTCCAGACGAAGGTTGCAATGGCGCTTTCTCTTGGGAAAAGACTGACAAAGCAACTATTTTAAAGAGTGCCTGCAATTGCACTACTGCAGCAAGCTAATGGATACAGATCCCCGAAGCGTCGTGACAAGGCGCCTTGCTGCACAGTTCAAACGATTTCCCACAATTGATGTAACACCTCTTCTTGTCGATACACTCAATCCACGAGATGCTGGATTAGCAAGAGCAATTGACCATGCTGTTCACCGTCGCTGGTATTCGATTGCTACTGTTATAGCGCACGCAAGTAGTCGAAAGCTACACTCTATTGATGCACGCGTAGGCGCAGTGCTACTAGTTGCAACAGCACAGCTTTTGTTACTTGATCGAATCCCAGACCATGCGGTGATTCACTCGGCCGTTGATTGGATAAAAAATCAAGGTGAACGACCAAGAGCGTCAGGCTTTGTTAACGCAGTACTACGTAATATTACGCGAATGCGAAATGTGAAAGTAGATCAAGGTGTCCCCCAGAATGCGTTCCACTTTTTACGAGGCGATGGGAGCGCATGGGAGTTTTCTGAACCGATTTTTGAAAGTAATTCTGCAGCTCAATATGGTTTTTCACAAAAAACCTGGAAATATATTCTTGAAGAATTTGGAGAAGAAATAGCACATACTCTTGGAGCAAATAGCCTAATTGAACCACCTATTATTGTTACCGTCCCGAAACCTGGGCTGCTTCCTGATTCAGCAATTCCGCACTCCATTGCTGACTTTGGCGTACTTCCAAGCAATATCTCACTAGAAGATGTTTTTTCTAATGACTCAACGGTTCGTGTGCAGGATCCTACATCTGCTAATTCATTATCACTTGCTGAATCCCTGCAACCAAAACGAATACTGGATCTTTGTGCAGGACGAGGCACAAAGACAAAGCAACTACGTGCAATGTTTCCAGAAGCAATGATTGGTGCAACTGAGCCAAATGAAGAACGACGCGCATCCTTGATCAAAGTAGCTGCTGAATTGGATGTCACTGTGTATTCACAAGAAACAAAAGGTCCTTCAGAGCCATTCGATTTAATTATTGTTGATGCACCATGTTCAAATAGCGGCGTTTTTGCTAGAAGGCCAGAAGCAAAATATCGTTACAACAAAAAAAATGTTGATTCTGTTGCAGAATTGCAACGTGCAATCTTAAGTGAAGCAGTGGAGGTGTTGCAATCCAGAGGATACCTATTGTATGCGACGTGTAGTATTGATAGCCACGAAAATGAGCAACAATCAAGTTGGCTTTCCACCAAACAAAAACTCATGAGTTGTGATCAGATAAGTATTAATCCGACAGGAACTCCTGGATCAGATCCGACTCTATGGCAAGACGGTGGTTATGCAACGCTCCTGCAAGCTACATAGTTTTGTGCATCAAGTCATAGGATTGCTACAATCATCCGCTTAATACTTTAGTATCTTTTAGATGGGAATTTACACATGAACCTTATTGAACTGCTGCGTGAAAATACAATATGTGCTCCACTACAAGCAACTGATCGGCAAGGTGCTATTAGCGAACTCGTAGATCTTCTTTCTGAACAAGGATGTATTCAAGATAGCGAAACAATTAAACAAGTTGTTTGGGAACGAGAGCTGCAAAGAACAACTGGCATTGGTGAAGGACTAGCAATTCCGCATGGAAGATGTGATAAATTAAAAAACATGGTCATGGCCATGGGCAGGCCTTCTACTCCAATTGATTTTGCAAGTCCTGACAAGCGCCCTGTTCAACTTATCATTTTGCTTGTCTCGCCAACAGAAAACACTTCAGATCATATCCAAGCGCTAGGAAGAATCAGCCGGCTAATGGTTGATCGAGTATTCCGCGAAGCAGCCTATTCAACAAATAGCGCGGCCGAGCTATTTGATCTTTTTAAAAAATCACTTACAACTTCATCCGTCTGAATAAACCTAAAACTACTTCTCTTGCTTTTTATTTTTCTGTATTTTTTTTGCTTGGTCCATGGCCTGCAAGGATTTTTCTCTCTGACCATTTTTATCTAGTGTTCGAGAAAGAAGCATCCACATTGCTGGATCATTTACATAATCTTGAACCAAAATAGAAGCTAGATATACGGCTTCCTCAGAATTGCCAAATTCCGACTCCAATAGCGCCCATTGTATTCGTAATCTTTTCGATTTCGGATTATGCTTCACAGCGACTTTAGAAGCAGCAATTGCATCTTGATAGGAACCCTCACGTTTTAACCAACCGATATAGTCTTCCCAAACAAGTTCCCAGTGCGGATTTAGCTCTAATCGTTTTGCATAATGATCCTGGATTGGCGAAAACTGCGCATGGTACTGCAGATTTTGCCCAATCAGCATTGTGGATACTTCATCCTGTCCTACACGTGCATCGATCCTTCTATACAGTCGAAGCGCTTCTTCAAACTGTAGCTCATCATCATGGTGTCGAGCCACTATGCGATCGACGTTGGGGTTACTCGCAAACGCAATACCTCCATCTTGAATGGGGCTGGAAATTTTGTAATATGACAGCGCTCTATTCGTTTCACCTTTTGCGCTTGCATAATTGCCAAGCCCAATCAGTGATTGAATAGTCACGCTATGCATAAGAAAAAGAAACATAGTGAGCCCTAAAAAAATGAATACCATTCCTGATCTAGATGTTTTACCATGTAATTTCAATTGTATTTTATGAAATCGAACATTGGTCAATGAAAGCACTTTCCATGTTTTCCAAATCGACCAAGTCGTAACCAATGACATGCCAACCGCCATAAGCATCGGTATTATTGCATACAAACTTCTAAAGGCAAAGAATCCCAGCACAAATATAATTGATATGAATAATTCTTCTGCGAATGTTAAGTCGTAAGATCGCCTATTGGTTCTTTTCAAAATAGCATTAGAGCCAAAGCCAATGCTCAAAGCATCGTTCGGACAGGCATCAATGCAATCCATTATTTTCATGCACCCACTATCAATTACCATCCCATGGAGTTTGACTTCTTCGTTTACGCGAATATTTGACGTGCATGCAGCGGTACATTTCCCGCATTGGCCACAATTTTCATTTACTCGAACGCGCATCGGTGAGGCTTTATCAAATGGCTTAAAAAATCCACCATATGGACAACCATATGTACAAAAGCCTTTAGCCCCAAGGACATACACGGTTGCAAAACCGCAAATGAATAAAAAAGGAACTGCAACAATTGGAGATGCAAATGTGCCCCAATAATCTTCAGTGAGAAATTCACTCCTAATACTTGGGAAAGGAAGTCGAGCGATGGCAAACCTGTAGACCAAAGGCCAAATGTACATATACATGGCAAGTACAAAAGGAAACCACATAAGGAATCGAGATCGAAATGGTTTTGGACGAATACCACACTTTCGCATAATTGAGTAGCACCAATCCTGAAGCAAAATAATATGGCAGCCCCACCCACAAAACCAACGTCCAAAAAGCAATGTTGAGAGTAGAGCCAATGCAAAGAATATTGCACCGGTATTTACCACACCATTTTTTACAAATTCCATCCCCTCTGAGGGCTCTATAGGAGCAAGTGTTTTACCACCAAACCAATCAAAGTGATTACCAAGTACCCAAAGAACTATATGTATGATGATAAGTAGCTGTACTGTTAGTAATACCACCCAACGTAATTTAAAGTGCGATTTCTTGGGTAGCACTTTTAATGAAATGTCATTGTTTTTTTCATCTAGCACAGTTGTACTGTATCGGAAGAATCACTTTGGCAACTGAGTCATCCAGCCATTAAATCAAGTGGAAATTGAGATCCAATAGCCTCTTTGATTTTACGCAATGCCCTAATTTGCACTTGTCTAACCCGCTCTTTTGAAATACCCATAATTTTGCCCGCTTTCTCTAAGGTCAGCTTAGGTGGGTTTTGCCCAGAAAAAAGTCCAAAACGGTAACGCAATACTTCTTTCTCCACTGTAGTAAGGCACAGGTCTTTACCCCGAACAATTTCACGAAGAGCACTGATATGCTCAGGAGAGACATTCGAAATAGATTCATCTTGATGAATTGGTTCA
>CAJWSE010000006.1 GCA_913046275.1 uncultured Phycisphaerae bacterium
GTGGTGGGTCATGCCGCAAGCCAAGGGAAGGTTGGCCGAACATTAGTCGGCCGACTTGAGGAAAAGCTCTCAGCGCAGTTATGAGCTGAGAGCCAAGATTGATCAGCACCTTGCTTCCGTGCAGGTACTTTCACTTAAAAGAGTCATCCTTGACTCGCTATATGCAGTTGGAACTGCCAATATTTCATACAAGGTTTGAACGCCTTCCTTGGCGATACGCCCCTCGTAAACTGAGCCTCCCTGCTCAGATGTAGAAAACCATTGAATCATTCCTTCAAACTCCCACTGCCATAACCTTTTGAAAAAAGTGTTTTTGTAAGTTCTTGAAGGCGCGGCAAATTCTCGTCGCATTTTTCGGCCCAACCAGCAACATTTCGAACTTTTACAAGCTCCCCAGCTCCATTGACAAATGCTTCTGAAACAAGATTTGCATACCTCATTAACATTTCTGGCAATCGTATTCGCCCTTGCCTGTCTAGCTCGAGCCGCTTTGAATGAGCGTAAAAGATATCGAGAAATTCCATCAAATCCTCGTCTTGCAATAACGATTGCTTTAAAGACTGTGTTGCATCTCCGAAGGCCTCTTCTGGAAATAGCCAGATTGCACCATCGGGGCCAGGTGTTGCGTAAACCACTCCAGATATAAATCCTTCCCGCATCTCCATGGGTAGAGCTATGCGTGACTTTTCGTCGATAGATCGTTCTGTTTGGCCTAAGAAAAACATAATGTAGAATTCGATTCGTCATTACCAATCGCCCCCACATTACCCCACCTTTCCCCATTTTGCAACACTTTTTTAAAAAAAGGTCAAGAAGTCTGTTCTCGGACCTTGCTTTATCCTCATTACATGACACCCTAAGTACTGTATGGAAAGCATTTTCCGTACTTTTTTGCCAGAGAATATTTAATGAACCAAGCACTACAGCATCCACAACATATCCACAATGCGCTGAGTAGCATTCCTAATGCTACATATGTGCTGACTTGCGCACATGATAAATACCGAGATGGAATCATTACCCAGTGGGTTCAACAGTGCAGCACCGATCCTCCGATGCTGGTTGTGGCGATTCAAAAAGGCCAAGCCATCGAGCCAATGTTGCGTGATGCGCGGGCTTTTGCTCTGAGCATGGTGGTGCCTGAAGATCGGCGCGTAAAACGTTTCTTTGGAAATGGTCATGAAGTTGAGGAAGACCCATTTCTTTCCTTAACGACTGATGAAGCCGTAACTGGCATGCCAATATTGCAGCAATCAATTGCCTGGTTTGATTGCAAACTTGAGGGCCACTTATCTCCAGATGCTGATTGCCGACTATATCTAGGGCTAGTAGTTGCGGCAAGTATCCAAGACCCAACAAAACTTTCAAGAAGAGTCCATGAGAAAATTAAACCACCAAGCGCGAACCGTGTGCGAAATCCTCGACCAACATCGAAACAACTTCTAAAACAACTTAAAAAATAATTAAACTAAAGCATCCATTCGCTTTTGCATACCCTCAATAAATCGAGATGGAGTTGCAAAATCATGAACTGGATGCACACTGCTCTCAAGCTCGCTTGCAATATAAGCAGTTTGGTTTTGCGATATTTTTGCAATCCAAGCACTCATCTCACTTGCATCTTTTGCACATGTAAGCTGCTGGCCAATACTCGTCATGGTCGAAACCGGATGCTGCGTAGATACAGCGAATGGCGTTGATTTACATGCTGCAGCAATAACATCAAGAACGCAGAAAGAATTTTCAAACGGAGCAATCGATGGGCACCAAATGCAATGTACTGCATGACATACATCCTGCTGCCTCAAATAAACTGGTAGTTCATGGAAACAATGGCGAATTCCATGACTCGAGGCACTTCGCATCAACTGAGTTCTAAATAAATAGTTTCGAGGTAAAATAAAATGCACTTCAAGATTGAGCGTACGCATACGTACAGCCAACTCCACTATTTCGAGTGGATTACTTTTACGTCCTATCACCGAACATACAAGACTATCCAATTGCAATCCGAGTGATTCAAAAACTTGATCTCTATGTAGAACAAGAGTTGTTGGCTCAACTCCGATTAGCGGCTCTGCAATGGAGCGAGTTAAAAAACCCATTGACTTTAACTTGTTGGAACAGTGCATTGTTGTTGGCAAGAGCCTTACACCCTTTCCACAATGAATGGTTTCATCAATTTCATCTACGAAACCATACACATCACTTTCTTCAGAAAAAGTACTTGCCACTGATGACGAGTAGAAACCCCAGCCGAGTATTTTGCTGTAATTTAATGCTGATTTTTTAACCCAATTTCTGAATCTGTGATGCAGCGTCTGAGAAACATCATCAATGCCATCAATTGAACCATGAACCGGAATGCCAATTGTACGCAACCAATTAGCGTCTGACTCACTTCCAAGCACAACAATTGAGTGTTCCGCATGCGGCAATTGACGAACAAACATTCGCATCAAACCTACTAGCTCATCTGAATTTGTTAAATGGCGAGGTGTAATAATGTGCAACATAGAAAAATTTATTTTCGCTGCAAATTCTCGCCCAAACGACCAGTGGTATGTTCGTAAAAGACCTTCGAGACTCCTTCGCCCATGAGTACTGCTAACTCCTCTGCAAGCTCACGAGCATCGGAAGAATTTGTAACACGATTCGGACCTACCTTATTCATACGTTCATTAACTGAAAACGAAGATGTATCGATTGGGAACAGCCTGATGTTATCCACTGCATCAATGACTCGCACATTACATGAAGCCCTGGGATTGGCTGTCTGCCCATCACTTGTTAAACCAAATGCGGTCATCTCTACATAAATAACGACAGAAGCACCAACTGCACGACCTAATTCGGCAACAGGCATTGGGCTATTATATTTGTCGTTCATAGCACTCACTCGCATGACATCTCGAGGTGCGATCATTGTCTTTAAAAGATTCTTTTCAAGCAATACATCTGTAATCTGTTCAGCAACAACTCTTCGCAATCTAACTGGATGCATAACATTACGGCGATCATCAACAAATACAACAGTAGGAACATTTTGCAATTGATACATTGCTCCTTTTGAAGGATCTGGCGAAACCAGATACGTTGCTACTGCAGCAATATTGCACGAACTTAGAAACGAAAGGCTCACAAGAAAAAGGCCAAATGTAATAATTCGCTTCATTGCTCCAGCTCCGGCCGATACCGATCAGGGTGTTTTGGCTCTTCATGCAAGTAGAATAACCATGCGGTCTTTTTTATAAAATCGTGCAATAAACCATCTCGAATAGTCGCTTCTGAAGCCTCTTCTTTG
Source organism: uncultured Phycisphaerae bacterium (assembly GCA_913046275.1). Next base: position 3,305 of record CAJWSE010000006.1, read on the forward strand.
CTTAATACAGAAGGTCTCTTTGGAAAGGAAGCCTCTATCTCATAGGTATCGACAAAGCCATCGTGCTCAACTCCATCTGCCTCGATGATTCCAATCATTGCGCTACAGCGCCCTTCCCATAGCCACTGATTCCCCGGAGGCGTGAGTGAATAATTTTGCAAGTCAATGTAAACAACACGGTCAACTTTAAGAGCTTTTGCAATATCTGTTGAAGGCATCGCCGTCCACTGAGGTGTTTCAAATTGCCAACGAGAAACATAGTCTGGTCTTAACACACCAACGCCTTTTACATTTTTTGCAATTCTTCCAGCAACCGCGTTTGCAATAAGAGTTGAAATACCAGGATGCTCATAATGGACTGCCAAGTCTGTGTCGATGACAACTGCAACGCTCAACCCTTCAAGAGAATATTCAGCCGGCTTTTCGATAAGCATCTGATCTTCTATAGCCTGCTTGCCTGCACCAATAAATCCAATTATGGAACAACTTGGTTGAGTGAAACAAACTAAGAGTAAAAAGACTATTGTTAGAGAACGCTTCATAAATATCCTTTGTGTAAGAGGATTTTAAAGCCCCACGCCAGTAATGCGAGGGCTCCTGCAAGAATAAATAGTCGAGAAGGACGAAATCGGTACAAAATATGAAAAAAAGAATAACCTGTGGAGGCAGTCAGCAAACCTCCGAATGCAATTACTATAGAAAGGAGTGCAAGCAACATCCCCATTGGCTGAGCCATGAACCCTGCAAGTAAGTTGCCGCGAACCGTATAACTCCAAGAAGTGGTCATACCACATGTTGGACAAGGTAAATCAGCCGCTAGAATCCAACCACATGTGGGTAATCCTAATTGCTGATGAGTGCCTATCCCGCCAGGAACGGGCTTTAAAAAGAAAGCCACAGAAAGCAACGACATAGCCACAATTGAAACACCAAGTGCTTGCAATCTTCCCACTCTATTAGCTTTTCCAGCACTTCTTAAATCAAATTGACACTCTTCATCATTCATTATTCGTACAGGATACCTGTTTGTTGAGTAAAAGACTATGATTCAGCCATGCGTTGGATCGATGGACATCTTGATTTTGCCTACATTGAAGTACACGGTAGAAATATGTATGAAGAATGCGTTTTACCAGAAGAAGCTTGCATCTCATACCCAGATCTAATAAAAAGTCCTATTCGAACATTTTTAGGAACAATTTGTACATATCCAAAAAATGGCCCATGTGGCTACTCTAATAGCAAGCAAGTCGACGCAGCATTCCGAGCAGGTGTAGAGCAACTACAAATATATGAGCGCTTTGTGCGTGAGGGCAAACTTATAATCCAACATGAAGGATGCAATATCAGTGAACATCTATCCACCTTACTTTTGATGGAAGGTGCAGATCCTATTCGTAATGCAGATGATGTTTTATGGTGGAGGGACAGAGGTCTGCGGGCTGTTGGCCTCACTTGGTCGATTGGAACACGTTATGCTGGTGGCAATGCAACAGGTGGACCTGTCACTGAAAAGGGTATTGAGCTCATAGAGGCGTTAGATGAAGCTCGCATCGTGCATGATGCTTCCCATCTGTCTGATGAAGCCTTTGATGATGTCATGAAGCATGCAAAAGGCACCGTGATTGCCTCACATTCTAATAGTCGCAAGGTTTTAAGAAGCAATTCGCAACGGCACCTTCGTGATGACCAAGCAAAAGAAATATTCCGACGAGGTGGTGTAATTGGTTTAAATCTATACAGTCAATTCCTTTCAAAAGACAACATGAAATCTACCATTCATGATTGCGTTGACCATGTAATGCACTTCTGCGAACTAGCGGGCAATAAAAGGCAAGTCGCTCTGGGGAGCGATTTCGATGGAGGTTTCTCACCGCGGCATTTACCCACTAGTTTAAAACACCCAGTGCAACTACCTCTTTTGGCGCAGGCACTTTTAAATGCTGGATTTAATAATGAAGACGTTAAATCATTTGCGCATGGTGCATGGAAAGATGTATTTTCAATCTAGTTGAGCGGTGCGCTAAATACAGCTTGGCTGCCTGCTACTTCTATCTTTGCCAAAAGATGAAGCTTAACTCCACTACCATGCAAGTCTACAACTGCAATAGCGTCGTCTGTAAAAAGATGCTGAATCGGTGGCTTTGAATCATCAAACCTCAAGCCACCACATGCCATGGAAATAATTGACTGGTGCTTCCTCGCCCAACCAGCAACAATTGTCGCCTCTCTAAAGTCCTCTGCACTTGCAAGAATTTGCAAAACGCCATTTGAATCTACCGCTAATTCTATATCTTCGTGCGCTGGACATCGGGGGGCAATCGAAAGTAAGCCCTGAATATGAGAGGCGTAGTTTTTCAATATTTCAGTGTTCTCTGATGATAGCGACGGCTCTTCTGCAGATTCCATTGGCTCAACTACTTTAGCTCCCTCAGCTGCCACACATTCTGCAATTTCTTCTGGCACTTGATTGAATCGATGCGTCAATGGGAGCTCCTCACTCAATTCTTCCCCTACTGGTTCAAGTCGAAGCCGGCTCATAAAATCAACCATATTACTAGTCCGTGCAAAACTCACTTGAGAAAGCACATTATTTGAACTATTCATCGCAGGCAATGGCTCTGCAACATCAATTTTTACGCCCAATTGGTGATGTGCCGTTTGAATAATGCGTGTTGCCGCGTCGCTAGAAGCTCGTTCTTCTGCACCAACAATGACTAACTGAATTGTTGGCAATGCCCCCTCCTCCTTAGTTGCAGCAATGAGGCCTTTGAGCATTCGATATGCACCTACAACAGCCGCCTGATCTGCTCCCGAAAGTAATGTTACGCAATCCGCATCACAGTGCAATAATGAAGTTGGGTCTGCATCTGAAGGAGGTTGAACTATCCACTGTGCAACGGGCATCTTTATTTCGTGAATAACCTCTTCAATTGAAGTGCATCGAGAAATGTCGATAGACCCTTTGCCAATCACAGCAACATCTATTGCATCTTCATGCATCCTTACAAGTACACAAAGGCCCTGAGCGGCTTCTCTACCAGCATAAGGAACAAGCCAAAGCTCACCTTGAACTGGCAGGTGCGCGGGCAACAACAATTCAATGGAAGTATGCATCTCTGCTGACTCACCAGTAGTGAATAATGCGGCGAGTTGGGCATATTGCTCAGAGCTCGGTGACATGATTATCCTCATCAGGTGAAATTCTACCGATGACGGCAGAATCCTGGCGATTCTCTTCGAACGAACCTACTCGCATCGCAAGCTCCGCAGCTCTGCTTCCTTGACCAGCAGCAATCTCAATAATTGGCGCGGGAGGTGAATACACTTCCTCAAGCCAGTTGACGAGTGATTCGAAATCCTTTTCCGCTTCGCTACCTGGAGCAAAATCACAGATTGGCTGGCCAAAACTAGCCGCTTCTCGCAGTGTTTCATGGTCTCGAATAACTGTAGGTACAACTTCTGGCGCAAATGACTCTTGCAATCGTTCGAGTAATTTTCTCGCCAACGGAGAAGGCCTATGAATTGATGGCAGAATGCGACAAGGTAGTGGCTTGCCTATTCTAGAAATCAATGCATCAACAGTTTTGCGCTGCCTTCGTGCTCCACGCAATGAAAAATAACCTGTTTCAACAGGTATAATTGCTTCAGACGCGGCACGCAATGCGTTGTACGTTAAAAGCCCAATATTGGGAGGACAGTCAATGATGCAGCGGTCGAAATCTTCACTCCATAACCGAAGCAAACTTTCAAGACGACGATCTTTATCTGGTAAATCCTGAAGTGCTCCCCCAGGCGCCTCGATTGCTGTCAGCATCATCGTACTTGGAGCAAGATGAAAACCGCGGGTAATCTCCCAAAGATAATCTTCTTTATTAAGAGACTCATCATGAGGAGCCACCATCGCATTACCAATGTTTTTTTCTATTTGCTCTTCGGGCACCCCGAGCCCTGCAGCGCAGTGGGCTTGCGGATCCATATCAATAAGTAATGTACGAAGCCCTTTGCGGGCGTAAACAGCAGCAAGGTTGATCGAGGTCGTCGTTTTACCGCAGCCGCCTTTTTGGTTAACAATTGCAAATGTACGCAAGGAAATCCTCTCTTGGCTCCAAAAAAGAACCAATGTTTCTTTATCGGAAGTGAAGCCCTATTTTCTTTAAATTGAGATTTCTAGCGATGGTGACTCAAGAAATTGCTGCACCAACAGAAGCCCATGCAAGGGCAATTATACTTTCATCTATCCCTTCGACGATTTCAGCATTTATCCCTATGGGAAGAATAAGAGTAATTTCTCCACCCACGGCCTTTTTATCTTTTCGCATGAGTTCGAGCAATGCACTAGCAGGTATCGGAATCGGCAATCGTGTTGGCAGGTCAAATTCTTCGAGTAGTGTACGTACTCGATCTACAGAGTGAACACTTGAATAACCTGATGCCTCAGCGCATGACATAGCAGCACATAAACCAATTGCAACTGCTTCACCATGAAAGAGTGATAGCTCTCGTAACGGCTCTATCACGTGAGCAAATGTATGGCCAAGATTCAGTAATGCCCTACAACCCATTTCCCGTTCATCTTTTTCGACAACTCGCGCCTTGATTTTCACACATTGCGTCACAAGTTCAATAAGTGAATCTGTATCCCTTGCAATGAGTTCTGAAATATGAGATTCAATCCAATCAAATAATTCTGGATGTCCAAGCAGTGCGTGCTTTACGCATTCGGCAATACCGCAACTAAACTGCCGATTGTCAAGTGTTTGGAGGGTGTCAACATCAGCAACTACCAGTTGAGGCTGCCAAAAAGCACCTGCGAGATTCTTACCTAAAAATGTGGCTCCGCTAGCTTGGCTCAAAGGCATATTGATTGCTGTTTTGCCGCCAACTGAAGCGTCAACCATCGCAAGCAATGTGGTAGGCACTTGAATTAATGGTACTCCACGCATGAATGTAGACGCCGCAAAACCAGCCACATCACCAACAATCCCGCCGCCAATTGCAAGAAGCGGAACCTTCCTAGTGCAGTTATTGGCCAACATTTTAGACCAAATCTTCTCCAAAGTATCAATCGTTTTTTTAGACTCCTTAGCTTCAAACACAAATACTTCACTGGGCTTTTGCAATGATTCCCTACAGGCAGATGCATGCGTCTGTTCAACAGCTGAGTCAGCCACACAAAAATAACGTTCGGCAGGCGCATCAGACTCTAAATAGCGACTCATATTGTGAATAAGCCCACTTCCAATCATGATTGGGTAAGAACGAGCGTCAAGCTGGACAATAATTGTGTTCATTAATCTTTTTGAGCATCTTCAAACAGCCTAGCAAGAGCCTCTGATGGTTCATTAGGCAAGGTTGTTGAAGAAACTTCTAGTGCGTCGACAACTTTCTGTGTTTGAATCATCGGTCGACGAGTGCTTCTCATTTCATTCTTTCCTCGTTTTGTGAAGAAAAACAGTACAAATACAGTAAGCAAAACAGCTAGCAATAGATAAAAGACCTTTGGCATTGAAGCAACTGCACTTATCGGTTGAACGAAAGCTTTGGTCGTCACAAACATAGGGTACACTCGAACTTGACTGTCACGCCCTTTAATCCGCATAGTTTTGTAGAACAATGCTGGAGCTTGAACGCGTTGGTTGCGCTGAAACCGTCCGTCTCCAACGACATAAAGCCCTAAAAGCTGCCCTCCATCACGCCGAATAAACAACTCCTGAACGCCCTCCCATGGAGTAGTAAGCGGTTCGACAAGCTCGACAGAACCCTCAATGCCAAACATTTGACCGCGATATCCTGAGGGCTCTTCCTCTATATCCTCCAAGGAAACAGGTTGCCTCAAGCCACGAATAGCCTGATTATTATCGACATGTTTTACTAGACGCGAAAAGCCCTCGCCAAGGGTCTCGGGCCCATCAACAATGGTGCTTAGCAGCTCTTGGTTAATCTCATCGAAATAAACTACTCCAGTAGGTTTTTGAGTATCCTGAAAACCTCCATAAAGAGCGCATAATAAGGTTAGCATTGTTTGAACTTGCATTTTTACTCTATAAGCGTAGCATCATACTCGCTTGTGCGGTATCATTCGTCGCCTCAAGGTCCCATCGTCTAGTCAGGTCAGGACACCAGGTTTTCATCCTGGGAACAGGGGTTCGAATCCCCTTGGGATCATTTAGACGGAGGTTTCTACTCATGCTACAACTCGTACCAATCGTGCTAGTAACAATTGCAGGGGATTTTCAACCTATCAATTATGAAGCAGCAACAATACTCTCCTTCTCACAACAAATAGATCCTGTAACTTCAGATGAATCCGATACTGAAGAAGCCCAACACTTTACTCCGACTTCAACATGGGGCATCAAGGATTCTTGGCGCTGGAATATTCAATACGGATATGCAAAAGATGTTAAGCATTCTGAAAATACGCTTTCAACATTTGGTGTTGAATTTGAGTATTTTCTCGAAGATGACTTGAGCCTAGACCTTGGTCTGCTTGGAATGGATGTTGACCAGGCAGGCCCAAATGCTAATGGACTTAACTTCACATTATTACTACGTTGGCATTGCATAAAAAAAGATTCTTGGTCTATATTTCTAGAAGGTGGCGCAGGCTTGCTCCGCACTTCAAACCATGTTCCTACGGGGGGGTCGAGTTTCAATTTCACACCTCAAGCTGGCGTTGGCTTGACTTTCGATATAGGTAATAATAATCGATGGTTAATCGGTACAAAATGGCATCATATTTCAAATGCAAATACATACGACACGAATCCTGGTCGTGACAGCATAATGATTTGGACAGGAATTTCCTTCCCCTTCTAATTTTCAAAGGTCAATCGCTAAATTCTGCGAAAGCAAGCGAAACGTTATGGCCACCAAAACCAAATGAATTGTTTAGCGCAACTTTAATATTGCGTTCTTGAGCTTCATTTGCAACAAAGTTCAAATCAAACCCATCATCTGGATTATCCAAGTTAATTGTTGGCGGCATAACACATTCGCCAATAGCCTTCACCACAGCGATTGATTCCATCCCACCGGCTGCACCGAGCGTATGTCCGGTACACGATTTCGTTGAACTCATTGCAAGTTTGTATGCGTAATCACCAAAGAGCTCTTTCACTGCAGCAACCTCGGCAGCATCGCCGAGAGGAGTCGACGTCCCATGCGCATTAATATAGTCGACATCAGTTGGCGCAATGCCTGCGTGCATTAGGGCAGCTTCCATTGCTCTACGCGCACCTGTGCCTGCAGAATCTGGAGCTGCAATATGGCCAGCATCACCCGTAATCCCAAAACCAATGATTTCTGCCAGTATGTTTGCACCTCTTGCTTTTGCATGTCCTAGTTCTTCAACGGCGAGAACAGCGGCGCCCTCAGCAAGTACAAAACCATCTCTGTCTCGATCAAACGGACGTGATGCGAGTGCTGGTTCGTGATTAAGAGTAGAAAGCGCCTTCATCGCAGAGAATGAACTAACACAAACAGGTGATACCGCCCCTTCAGCACCGCCAGCAAGTAAAAAGTCGGCCTGGTTTGTCGCGATAAACATATATGCCTCTGCGAGAGCGTGCCCACCAGTTGCACAAGCAGTTGCAGGTGAAGAATTTACACCACGCAAGTTAAATCGAATTGAAACATTGCCAGCAGCGGCGTTAACCATCAGTTTAGGAACAGTAAATGGGCTCAAACGACGTGGACCCTTTTCACGAAGCACGCCGGCAAAATGTTCAATAGTTTGAATCCCGCCAACCCCTGAGCCAAGCACTACACCCCGGCGATAGGCATCACCTACTTCCCAATCCAAGCCACAATCTTCCATTGCTTCAATAGCAGCCCAAATACCTAGTTGCGCAAAGCGGTCTGTTTTCTTTATTTCACCTCGGTCAAGCTTCTCGGTAGGATCCCAACCTCTAACTTCACCTGCAATTTGAGTAATCCAGCGTTCATCTTGTTCAAAAGCCGTAATAGGGCCAACCCCAGAACGTCCATTGAGAAGACCACTCCAGGTTGATTCGACGTCGTGTCCTAAATTGGAAATTGCACCGAGACCGGTGATTACTACTCGGCGTTGATTTGCTAAGGTCACTGAAAAGCCGTTCGCACTTTATTCCGCTTCAGTAGCATCAACAATAAAGTCAATCGCGTTACCGACAGTTTGAATTTGCTCTGCCTTGTCATCCGGAATAGATGTTGAGAAAGCGTCTTCAAGTTCCATGACAAGTTCAACCGTGTCAAGGCTGTCTGCATTCAAGTCGTTTGCAAAGCTTGACGCTACTGTGACTTCGTTTTTATCTACACCTAATTGACTTGATACAATATCAATTACTTTTGATTCAATTTCTGCTTTAGTCATCGTAATAAACTCCTTAAAAACCACTTCTTAGGTGGGCAATTGAATTATATCGGGTATCGGGTTGGCATGCCCTTGAATAATAAAAACTAACTATTAGCAAGTTAGACCCCCATCTACAACGAGAACCTGTCCAGTCAAGTATCCAGCGCCATCAGAAGCCAAAAAAGAAACGGTTGAAGCAATTTCCTCTGGCTGCCCATATCTTCGCAATGGAACGGTTTTTTCAACACCTTTACGGATTTCCTCTCCAAGAACAGCTGTCATATCTGTTTCGATGAAGCCTGGAGCAATCGCATTGGCTGTAATGCCCTTGGCGCCAAACTCTTTTGCAATTGTTTTAGTCAATCCTACAAGGCCCGCCTTGGCAGCAGCATAGTTTGCCTGCCCGGCATTACCGCTAATCCCAGTAACCGAAGTAATATTGATAATGCGACCGAAGCGACCCCTCATCATTGGCCTAGCTGCAGCTTTGCAACCAGCAAATACAGACCTGAGATTGACATTAATAACATCATCAAAATCCTCAAGTGACATTCGCAACATTAAATTATCTTTTGTCATCCCGGCATTATTCACGAGTACATCAAGACGGCCGTATTGATCTGCTATTGCTTCAATCGTCGCAATATATGATTCGCTGTCAGCCAAATTGCAAACGTAGGTACTGGCAGTACCGCCTTTCGCTTCGATTTCTTGTTGCACCTCTTGCAATGCACCTTCATTTCGACCAACAAGGGCGACAAGAAAACCATCACGTGCTAACTTGGTTGATATCGATTTGCCTATGCCACGGTTCGCACCTGTAACGATAGCGACGCGAGTATCTACTTTATTCTTTTCGTTAGAAATGGGTCAGACTCCAGTTTTCATTTGAATTATCGACCAATGGGGCCACCAGGCCTGCCTGGACCACCTGGGGCACTAGGCTCGCTGCTTCCACCATTGTTATTACCTGAACTCGTCAAATCACCTGCAAGTGTATAAGAAGTTTCTTCGTCAGGTTGCTGAGCGATTTCTGCTTGCTTATCCCGCAACTCAAAATAATTTGTTACCCAATTGCCGCTGAGATGGTGGACAAGATTTGGGGGTGTCGCAACAGCAGAAAATGATGTTGAATTTCCGCTAACGTCATAAAACCACATTTGAACCTGATAGTCCATGCCTACTTCATACACAGCTAAGGCGCATTTTCTACCTTCGGGGCTTTCACCAGTCTTTAAGACGAGCAACGAAACATTTTCCATTGATTCTTCAAGTCCAGACTTAATCATTGCACCAAGTTCCATCTGGTCTTCAAATGCAAGCATACTTTGTAATTTGCTTTGATCTGAGTTCAGCATCGCATCGAAAAATTGCAAAAGAGCAATCCGTTCTTTTTCAGATCGAGGCGCTTCATTTTCTGCTAGGTATACTCGGTCATCAATTGATAGCGATGATGCAATTTTATCCACTGGACGCGTTTTTGGCTTGGGTGCAGTGGCCGGGCGTTGTTTTACTACTGGCTCATCAATTTTCTTTTCACTCTCACCCCCACCGCAGCCAATTGCAGCAAAGGCAAGAAAAGAACAAGAGAAGAGCGCGATTCGTTTATTTTGGTTCATCATGGGACTGTACCTTTACATCTCGATTTATACGTCGCATAAGCCCTCTAAGCACAGAACTCGGAGCCAACTCATGCCACGAATGCTCATCATACATCGTTGACATTGCTGCGCAAGATTGAGACCAACGAACTGAGCCGGTTATTTGATCTACAAGGCACTCCTTGAGTGTTTCTGGGACATGCAACTTGGCAGTAACATTCGACCATACATCAATGACGGGCCGCTTTAGCTCTACTTTTTCAAGTGCCTCTCGCATTCCTTCAGCCGCACTCGCCATAAATGGCGAGTGAAATGCACCGGCTACTGAAAGTAGCGTTGCCCGCACACCTTTACTCTCAGCAAGTTCTGCGACACGCGCACAAGATGTAACTGAGCCGCTGAGTACAGTTTGCCCAGGAGCATTAAAGTTTGCTGCGACAAGAATTTCACCTTCCTCAACAGCTTCTTGACAAAATTCCAATGCAACATCATCGTTACCTGTCACAGCGATCATTGTGCTGGCTTGTGATTCTGCAGCCGCTTGCATGAGTTCACCTCGTTTTGCAACAAGCCGCAATCCATCAGCAAATGAAAAGACACCAGCCAAATGCAGTGCTGTGTATTCACCAAGCGACAATCCCGCAGTTGCAACTAGATTGCCGCTGAGACCTTGTTCTAAAAGACCATGCCATGAGGCGACTGCACAAGTGTAAATAGCTGGCTGACTAATATTCGTTTGATTAATTTCACCATTTGGGTCATGGAAACAAATTTGGCTTAAAGGCAAGCCTAAGGAATCACCAAGCACTTCATCTGCATGATCAAATATTGCTTTTGCTGCCGGGGAAATATCATTCCACGCCTTGCCCATTCCCACTTTTTGCGCCCCCTGCCCGGGACACATTGCAATTAGTCCTTCGCACATGTTAAATTCTCCAAGCGCTGCTTGACCAAGTAAGCCCACCACCAAATGCAAGCATTACAATAGTCTCGCCACGATTTATTTTTCCATCTTGCCAAAGTTGATCAAAACATAACGCCGCAGCACCTGAAGAACTGTTCGCAAAGTTACGAATATTTTTATACACTTTTTCATCTGCTAAACCTAGTTTAGTTTGAGCTGACTCAATAATTCGCATATTTGATTGGTGACAAATAAATTGCGAGATATCATCTGGCTTAAGACCCGTTTCATCCATAAGTGTCTCTGCAATCTCTTGAAACTTAGTCACAGCAAATTTATATACTTCTTTGCCCTTCATTCGAAGGTCGCCAATCTTTGTCGTAGTTTCTTCATCACCAGGAACGATATCTTTTTCCTTCTGCGGAATATACAAGGCTGGCCAAGTCTCGCCATCTGCGTTCATTGTTTGATAAAAACAACCAAGTTTTGGGTCATCACAACGTTGCAGAATAACAGCACCTGCTGCGTCACCAAAGAGGATAGATGTGCCTCTATCATTCGGGTCTGTCAATTTACTCATAGCATCACAACCAATAACCGCGATAGTGTGCTGCGTGCCGCTTCGAATTAAGCTGTCGGCCAAATTCATTGCATAAACAAAACCTGAGCAAGCTGCGACCATATCAAAAGCTCCAGCAGGAGCTGCGTTCACTTCATGTGCAACTCTACATGCATTTGAAGGGCAAGTCATTTCGGAAGTTACCGAAGCGCAAATAATAAGAGACAAATCTGAGCCCTTGAGACCTGTGTTTTCAAGCGCTTGTTTCAGTGCCCTAGTTTGAAGTTCAAATGTACCCTCATCATCATTGCAAATGCGTCTCTCGATAATACCTGTACGTTGTTCTATCCACTCAGGATCTACATCAAAACGTTTTGCCAACTCAATGTTTCCAAGAATATTGTTCGGGACAGCAGAACCAGAGCCGAGAATTCGAACACCGCAAGGTTCGATTATTGTCATACCAGTCTCGATTCTTCTTCGATTGTTGCAAGTTGCTTAACCATATGATGGTTAACACCAGAATCGCCAAATTGCTTAACTCGAATAATTGCATTTGTAATTGTCCGAGCCTCTGAACTACCGTGACAAATCATACTAATCCCATTAACTCCAAGGAGTGGTGCTCCGCCGTATTCATGATAGTCATACTCAGTGTAAAACTTTTTAATAACTGGCTTAAAGGCCTCTGCAAGCTTTGGATCAGCGGAAACATCAGTCGCTATTTTCTTTAGAAGGCCCGTCGCAAGCCCTTCAGCCAGTTTAATACTTACATTACCAACAATACCATCTGTAATTACAACATCTGCGCCACCATCGAAAAGCGATCGTCCCTCGATGTATCCAACAAAATTCAAATCTGGCACTGCTCGGAGCAAATCCCGCGCTTCTTTGAGATCGCTTGTCCCCTTCTGCTCTTCACCACCTACATTCATTAGTGCTACTCGGGGGTTCTCAATGCCTAGAATTCTCTTTGCATACACTTTCCCCATCACACCATATTGAGCCAAGTGAATGGGTTTCGGTTCTATATTTGCCCCGACATCTATAAAGGCGACAGTTCCAGCAAATGTTGGCACTGCAGCAGCGATACCAGGTCTATGCACATGCGGGAGTCGACGTAAAAACATTTGGCTACCAGCAACAAATGCCCCTGTATTGCCCGCTGAAATTACAGCGTCAAGCGGATTTTGGGCTTTCTGAGAACCATCTTTACACATGACTACCAATGAACTATCTTGTTTTCCACGTACCGCATCGACTGGACTTTCATCCATCGTTACAGTTTCAGTAGTACCTACAATCTCGACTGAAGCAGGTCCTAATGCTGCGTTTGCAACTGCTTCACGAATAATTGAAGCATCTCCATACAATACAACCACATCATCTTTATTAAGGTGCTCTGTCGCTGCAAGCGCGCCCTCTAAAATAGGGTACGGAGCGTGATCGCCCCCCATCACATCGACGCCAATTCTCATGTAGGGTTAAGCCTTTGTGGCTTTAACTTGAAGACCAGGTCGTACAAAACCACAACTTGGGCATGAGCGATGTGGCAAACGGTTATTGCCGCAATTGGGACATGTAGCCAAATTAGTGCTATTCAGTGCGTGATGTGAGCGACGCTTACGCTTTCTTGCTGGAGATGTTCGTAGTTTTGGGAGCATCGTTCTATATACCTTCTTCAAAAAATGGCTCAACTTGAGCCTGGGTTGAATTACGAATTGTAGCAAAACTCAACTCAATTTGCCACAATCAGCTAAATTCGCATTACAACTGTTTTTGCCTTTAAATAGCTTATAGGTATTACAAAGTGCCTTAATGGTTCTAAAAGGCACACTTCGATCAAAGAGGCTATTGCATGAAGTTGCTTCTGAGGCAGATAAAAATCAGCTTGATGGAATAAAGTGCAACCAGTCTCCAAAAAGGAACTCCAACCGAGCAGCAAGCAGCGCAATACGTCCCATCACGGTATACCCAAAAGAAGCACCGAATGTAATCATAAGGAACCATATTCCAACACGAGCAGTCTTGCCAACCAAGCCCTTATGCTCAATAGAAAAGAAAAAGTACACCATTGCGGCAAGAGTAGCGATGGTCAGCAAAAGCGCGTTAACCGTTGGCCATAATTCAAAACCGCCTTGCCCAGTAATCCAAAGTGGAATAATTCCTGCTTTGATTTGTGCTACGAGATCTGCTTCAACATAACCAATCATTCGGTACCCCGCAGTAATGCCAATAAAGAATGCAATTGGCCAACGACTAATCCAGCCGCCAGAGGGCATTAATTGAAAGAGCAACATAACAATGAGAATGGCTGGAACAATGTACAAAAGCTGAGAACCAGCAGCTACATCCATGCCTGGCAACGCCCAACTTTGCACTAAGGTCGGAAAAAGCTTTCCGAGAAGATTCGGAACAAATACATCCCAAAGACCAATAACCATGACGTAACCCGCTGAAGTCCCAACCACCATCGCTTCAGCAAATTTGTACGCAGGGTTATCCCCTACAAGAAATGATAAAATGAAAAGCGTAAAGATTGCAGCAAGCCATAATCCAATTGTTCGGGACCAACTCAATGTTGCAGAGCCATTATCAATCATTTCCTGAGTAAGGTCACGATCTGAAACTTTTTTATATGTAGTCCATTCAATATCACCAGAAGCAGGTGCATCTGTTGATGTGTAACTGCCATCTGATAACTGAGTAAAGGCATGTTGCTGCGCGGTCACCCACACTTGGCCAGTCCTGGATGTAGACATACTCCAAATTAGCATGATTGCGCCGATAATGAAGATAACTCCCCAAATAAGCGCGTTTGATTGTTTTGTTGTATCAGTACTCATTACGCCTGACCTCGCTTCCGGCTTACAAAGAAAATCCAGTTACCGATAACAATAAGGCCAATCATCAGACTGTGAGCCACTAACTGCGGCCCCATTCTTCGCTTTGCTTCTTGAGCTCTCGGGTTTTCTGCAATCGATGGATATGCCTCAACGGGAAAGAGTACCCTAGCCAAAATGCTGTCCAAATATTTTCAGATTCCTTTTATTGATTCGGGAGCTTTGTACCGAGGTATAACATTGTATGGAATTGAAAATCAATTTTTAAAGAGTAATGCGCTTGATCAATTGGCCCTTAAAAAAGAATTGGATAGGGTCATTGATAAACTTGGTACGTTCCCACCTTTAGTATTTGCTGGAGAGACAAGACATTTGAAATCTCAACTTTCAGAAGTTGTTGATGGAAAAGCTTTTTTACTCCAAGGTGGAGATTGTGCAGAAAGTTTTGCTGAATTTAATCCAGATAATATTAGAGATACATTTAAATTAATGTTGCAGATGTCATTAGTTCTAACTTATTCAGCGTCATTACCAGTAGTTAAACTTGG
>CAJWSE010000007.1 GCA_913046275.1 uncultured Phycisphaerae bacterium
TTGAGTTTGCAGTCGCAACCGATCATAATCACAACACAAATTATCAACCAATTATCGATAGCGCTGGAGCAAATAAGCATGTTACTGCAGTGGTGGGCAACGAAGTCTCCACGCCATATGGCCACCTCAATGCATTCCCATTTGATGCCAACGCGAAAGTAGTGAACGAGAAACTAGAGGCAACTGAATTATTTGCCATGATTAGGCAAGAAAAAAATCCCTTTAATGTCGTTCCGATTATTCAGATAAATCACCCCCGCTGGGGAGACATTGACTACTTCGGAAGACGAGGACTTGATCCAGTAACAGGTGAATCGAACGACAAACGATGGTCATGGGATTTTGACACAATTGAAGTACTCAACGAAAATTATGGCTGGGGATACCATGACGCAGAAATTTCTGATGTTCCAACTCGATCCAGTCGGCATAGTGTGCTACGGGATTGGTACAACATGCTTAATGCTGGAAGAGACATCAGTGCTGTAGGTAACAGCGATAGCCACACTGTCATTGCAAACATTGCTGGTGTCCCTCGAAACTATATCCATGTTGGTTATGACGACCCTGGTAAAATCAATCCCAAGGACATCACTGATGGCATTCGTAGTGGCAGGCTAATAACCACAACGGGACCATTTATGAGAATGACCGTCAATGGAGAACCGATGGGCTCAACGCTTTCTATATTCGACTCTGTAGCAGACATTCACATTGATGCACAAGCGGCATCATGGATTGACTTAGATACGATCAAAGTTATTCAAAATGGGGATGAAGCTGCAAGAGTGACAATCGAAAATGATAAAGGCAGTGTCACGCGTTTACGACCGAGAGTTCGTATAAATATACCACGAGATTGCTGGGTTATCGCAATTGCTGAAGGAGATGAGCCAATGTCGCCATATGTAAACGATAAAGATCGGAAAATCTTCCCTGTTGCAATTGGAAATCCAGTATTTATAGATGCAGATGGCGATGGCAAATACACTCCACCGCTAGAATGGGCCAAAAACATTATTGCAACAAGTGATCTTGAAACTATCGTCAATACATATGACAAAGTAAATCCATCAGAGCAAGCGCTCCTCATTCAAGCATCGTCATCAAAACCAACGTTAGCAACTAAAATGGTTTTACTTGGCCTCACAAATGAAAATAGGACCGTCCGCCTATCTGCTACAAAAACAGCGCAAGTAATTCAAGATGAAACACTCATTCCTATTCTTGCAAATATAATTGACAATCCAGACAGCGACAGATACCTGGCATTTTCTGCATGGATGGCTATCGATGATACAAATGACGTGATTGGGCAACAAGCGTTGACGAGGTACACAAAGCGTTTTGGCTGGGATAATGCAAAACGTTACGCCAAAGAGCATACTCTTAATGTGCCTGGTGAATTTGTTCGCGAATGGCAATGTGCCGGTCACTTTACAATCGCGAATGATGATGAGCGGCTGTCGAATCTGGAATACCAAAAACAATTGCCCGAGCCAAACATCATGTCAATTACCGTGCCGAATACGATAGATGGTGAGCCACTTGCATGGGTAGATGCACAGAGTGAAGCTGACGGATTTTTAAATCTATCTCGAGGCCAATCAACGGAAAACACCATTGCATATGTACGATGTTGGCTCTGGAGTCCAGATGAACGCATAATTGATTTTACTATTGGCAGTGATGACGCCTGTCGAATGTGGGTAAACGAGGAACTCGTCTTTCACGATGCTTCTTGGCATACTGCGAGAAAAGATAGTAAATTTGGTTCCTGTAAACTACAAGCAGGATGGAATCCCGTGCTCTTTAAAATACTTAATGGTTTAGAAGGCATGGGACTTTACTTCAGAGTCATGGACTATGAAATAGATTATGCAGCACAACAACCTGCAAAATAACCTTACTAATTTTTTACGACTCTTCTAAATATTTTGGCTTAATAGCATTTGATCTTTTATACAAGAGGCCTATGGAATATGAACACCCATTGCCTCAAACTGCCCTTCAATTTGGGGTGCCCAGCCACGATTTGCTATTGGGCTTGCAGGACTAGGGTGTAATATGGTTTCAACATCATCTCTAGAAAGTGTTTCCATTGAACGCTGTTGTGCAAAACGACCAATGCCAACTATTTTTGATGGATCTAGCACTTTAACAAACTTTCTCAGCGCAGTATCACATAATTCAAAAGTTGCCTCTCGCTCTCCTGGTTTTAGTTTATCTGGCGTTCTATTCTTGCCACCCTCTTCCATAAAACAAAGTGGGCAATAGTTTATAACAAAGAATTGGCTAAAAAAATTCCCTGCAGTTCCGTACCTAGCTTTTGCCCAATCCCACACCCTTCTTCCACTCACCTCGCTTCGAGGACAATTAAATCCTTGCACTGGCCTTTTTGGATGAACAAAATCTGGTTGCTTCACTACTTCCTCAATGCCTAAAAAATCACGGACATTTGCAACTTCACCAAATGGAACACCCGTCTGTGCCATTCCCCATGGTCCAGGATTCATTCCAATCAACAATACTCGCCCCTTACCCTCACCGTACTTTTTCAAAAATGAACGATGCGATTTCCAAGCATAATCAAGTGGGTTATAGACGTAAGCAACAGGCTCGCTAAAAGAGAGCTTATTCGCCCCCCTTGATAGCTCTCGAGTAATTGCAATAAGGCTTTTTAGCATAGTACTCATGGTACCATGGCCTAACCGATGAATAGAACCTACAATTTCAAAGTCCTCGGATGTCGCATGAATCATGCGGAACGTCGTGAAATGGAGTCAATATTACGCGAGCGCGGATTAGAACCCTCACACAAATCACCAGATCTTGAAATTGTGCATACATGCAGTGTTACTAGTCAGGCTGCTGCAAAATCTCGCAATGCAATACGAAGAGCCAAACGCAATGGCAAACACGTCTTTGTCACAGGCTGTTTTACGGGAACAGATACAGAAGTCGCACTTGAACTTGGCGATATCGTGGTAACACAAGCAGGCGAATCGCCAATGCTTGAAAGGTTTGCTCTTGAAGTAGATAATTGGCTAGGAAAACCACATCAAACAGTTAGATCAATAACGCATTCCCTTCCAATCAACACACTGCCTATAGTTCGCGGGCAGCATACTCGAGCAGAACTTCGCATCCAAGATGGATGCGATGCACACTGCACGTTTTGTATTATTCCAAAGATTCGAACAAATCTACGCTCTAAAACGATTCCAGATGCGGTCGAAGAAGCTACACGACTTGTTGAACTTGGCCATAAAGAAATTGTGCTGACTGGTGTATTCATCGGCGCATTCGGCCATGAAACAGCATTACGAAGAAAACAAAATAATAGTGAAGGAGAGTACCTCGCAGATCTTCTAGATACACTAGCGCAAATTGATGGACTCAGGCGCTTACGAATTAGTTCTATGGAGCCGGGAGATGTCACGCCAATTTTACTTGATGCCATGAGCGCGAATGAAAATGTAGTTCCGCACCTGCATTTGCCCCTCCAATCCGGCAGTGATATGGTTCTTCGTAAAATGAATAGGCAATATAATATTGCACAATACATAGACATGATTGCGATGGTTAATGAACGCTTAACTACAGACAATCTTCCTCCTGCAATTACTACCGATATCATTTGCGGATTCCCTACGGAAACAGAAAAAGATTTTGAAGAAACTATAAAGATTGCAACACAATCAAAATATTTACACATGCACGTCTTCCCGTATTCCGTACGTACTGGCACTGCCGCTGCACGCTGGAAACAACTTCCAAATAAAGTTGTGCAAGATCGCGTACAGGCATTACTTTCACTCGACGAGAAGCTTTCATTTAACTATCGAAATCACCTTCTTGGAAAAACTGTAAACGTCATGCTTGAACAACAAAATGGCGAAGGAATGTTCAAAGGGCGATGTGAGCATTATGTTGAAATAACTATCCCAGCCAGTGGCGTGCAAGGCGACATTATCGCGGCGAAGGTTATAGGACTGAATTCCTCTCAGACTATCGCAAAACCATGCCTCAACATCCTCTAATTTAACATTTTCAGGCTCACGTAATTGGAGTGTTGGGATTGATTCCTAATGCTCGATAAGGTTTGCGTGAAGACACTCCTACAACTTATAGCGATGCTATTCATTGCCTCGACAGCACGTGCTGAAATCCTCCAATGGTACGATGGCGATGGGGATGGTTCATTATGGCTTAGCGATTCGATTGTTGAACCATATATAGATTTAAGCAACCAAAATCTCTGGTGGGCAAATCTTCCATTTGCTAATTTACACCATGCAAATCTTGTTTCGACAAATTTTTATTTTGCAAAACTAAGTAATGCAAACCTCTCAAAAGCAAACTTGTCTTATGCAAATTTAATTGAAGCAAACTTAGAAGAGACTGATCTCGCTTACACAATTTTTGCTGGAGCAAATTTAAAATCATCAAACATCCAATATGCAAACTTGTTTTTTGCTGACTTATCAGGTGCTGACATGTCCAATATGAAAAATTGGGACAGCGCCTTTTGGCTTGCCGCCCGTTACAATGCAAATACTATTTTTCCAGAAGGCATGAATCCCGATGACTATGGCATGATTAGTATTCAAATACCATCACCTGCTGCCGGAATTATTTTTACTGGCTTTCTATTTATCCCTCGCATTCGACGTGTATAACCAAAGAAATATAACAAAACATTGTTATAGCTATGATGCACCAACATGAAGAGTATCTACTTTCTAATTGTACTAACTGCTGCTATTGGCTGCTCCATGAAACGTCTTCCTGCTGTTGCCACGTTGCCAATTCATGCTGTGAAATATAATCTTGCCCCGTGCGACATTCTCCCATTTGAAGATAAAAAAATTTCGCTTCTTCCATCTATTCGACTCATAGATTGCTCTGTAAAAAATGAACTTACACCCGAAGAAGTAGAGTTTGAGTTTATTCATACAAGTGGCCAAATATTTGGAAAGCAAACTGGCAAATTAATTGAAGAAGTCAATCTTAATACAAATGAATATGGCGCCAACTATTATTTAAATTATGCACCAATCAATGGAGTGCAAGATTCACTTGGTAGATGGTGCTGCTGGAATGAAAACGCAAATATTTCAATAAATTATCTATTGCCAGATGAGCTAAACGCCGTACATATAGAATCTGATGGTGGAATGATCTATCGCGCTTCGTGGAATGTTGGAAGTCAACCACGTGGTTTAGCCATCATATTATGCGGGCTTGGAGGCATGCAGCATGCTTCACAAGTCTTAGGACATGCGCTACTCAAACGTAACTGGGCCGTTGTACATATGTATACGGCACTGAAGGTTCCAGACTACAGCATGGAGATAAAACTTCAAAATGATGAACCTGCCTTAAGTGTAATTGAAATTTTTAATTCGAAGTATTGTGAAGTAATCAACGCAACAAAAGCCGTTCGAAATCGGATGGAATCGAAATTCCCTTCCCTGGGTGATACTTCGACTGCTCTAATTGGAATCAGTGCTGGCGCATTAAACGCCCCTGCTGTGTACAACGAAATTAAAGATGATATCGATGCCATCATACTTATCGCAGGTGGTGCAAATATGTTTGAAATCGTACAAGATGGTGCTTTTACAAATTGGAAATTCACAAATAAAAATGAAGTGAGATTTTCAAAAATAGAGCTAGCCAAAATGAATGAGAAATACTTGCAAACCCCATCAAGGGATCCGTATTTCCTTGCCGAATTGTTACCAAAAGAACAAACACTAATTGTGCACGCCAAGTGGGATCATGTTGTGCCATTTAAAAATGGGGATATGCTCTACGAACGCTCTGGAATGCCAGAACGCTGGATTTATCCGAGCGGGCATCTTGGCCTATTCGCTACATTTGAGTGGTACGCTGAGGATATTGCAGAATGGCTACAAAGCAAAGTGAATTAATCACCTGCGTCATGTTAACTAAAACATGGAACCGTGATTCATTCGAAAGATCAACTTATTGATAGACAACCCAATGCTAGTATTACACGAGTATATGTACATATAGAGTCCCAAGCATGTCCACAGAGTAAATGAAAATGGACCTTTTATTGGACAAAGATAATATTTAATGGAATTCACCTAATAATGTTGCCTAGCTGGTTCTTAGATATATACTAAAGAGTGGATATGTACAAACGACACGGTATTTTAACGAACCTCGTAGCAATGGTACTCATCTTTACTATGCCCATTTGTTGCTGCATTGTGAACTCTGCTACGGGTCTAGAAGATTCTTGCTGTTCTATATCCATACAAGAAGAATCTAACAATTCATCCTGCTATCCAATTCAGGTTTCGTGCTGCAACCAAATCAGCGAAGGCGGAGAAGAGAACCCTGACTCTGAACCAGAGCATTGTAATTGCTGCAGCATGATTAAAGGAACTATACATGTACCAAATTGGTCGCCACCCATCGACCTATTTGGAAAATCGATACCAAATTCATTCTTTTTGGATCAGAGCATCTTTTCTTTACAAAAGGATGCTAAAGTTATGTGGGCACATGGTCCACCGAAGTGGACTAGCCACATTCTAGGATTCAGTAACGCGCCACCAATCCGTGGCACTCTTGTACTAGAAGTCTAATATTCTGACAATTCGTATTCGTCTTGTTTTTTAAACAAGTTTTTTGTCATTGTGTAAGGACTTTATACATGGTTAACCTAATTTGCAGAAGCTACATCAAAAACCTGCAAACTACAATTCAATTTTCATGCGCATTTTTACTCACTGGCTGCGCGTCCTCTATTGATGCTTCAAAAGACGTGAAAGCAGCGCATGAACTTGCTCGTGAACATCTGCCAGTCAATGTTGATTCCTCTCTGACATGGCATGCAAGTGAACCACTTACTGTTGATGGAGCGATTGCCTACGCTATATCGCATGATGCAATGCTACAACGTGATTTAGCCATCATTGTTCAACGCAGAGCAGAAATTGCTCAAGCAGAATTACCGGCCAATCCAACATTTGCAGGCTCTTTTGGAATTGCTATTGACGGGCTATCTGGGGCCCCCCTCATTCTGCAAGGCATGCAAAATCTAAGTTGGATTTGGACACAACCCGATCGAATCGCATCCGCGGAACAATCACTTCGTCAGGCAATTTTGACTGCAGCAAATCGCACTATTGAAATTGTTGCAAAGGTGCGTATTGCGTATCACAAGGCGGTCTTTGAACTCGAGTTGGTGCAACTCGAAAAAGAAGATGTTGAACTTGCAAAACAACTGCAAATATTCATACAACAACACGAAAAAGTAGGCGAAGCATCGATTCAAGATGTTGATAATGCAAATCTTGCCTTTATTGAAATAAAGCACAAGCTTTTAATAGCACAAGAAAAATCTGACATCGCAATACTGGATCTTTTACATTTAATGGGATGTCCAGAAAAACAAATCATGCCTATCATTCTTGACTCTAACTCTATTATTCTGGCAAAACAGACTGAAGAAAAACTATTTGCATTTGCAATAGAAAATCGTCTTGATTTAGCTATACAGCGAGCAATGATTGCGCAACGATCAGCTGAACTTGGTCTAGCAAACCCGCCTTTAATCACAAGCAGCTTGATGCTCAATGAAAACTTTGCTGACAGAAAAGCAATTCTTCCAGGCACCGGTATAACTATCGCGCTAGACGGCGAAGCAAAAGAAGCTATCGCCGACGCCAAGCTAAAGCAAGCAGAGCTGCAATATGTTGATGCAATTCGAAATGTCATTAAAGAAATTCGCGTTTTATATGAAAGCCATTGCACATCTGTTGATAAGTTGCGCCTTGATGAAAAAGCACTTGAAATAACGCTTCAGTCGTTTACACGATCTCAAGATGCAAGCCATAAAAATGAAATTCACCCCATCTCATTATTACCAATAGCCCGAAGCGTCGTCGAAGCAAAAAAACATATCTTGAATGATAAACTTAAACTAACTACAAATGCTATCAAGCTTGAGCAAGCTGTTGGCGGTTCTTACAAAGGAATGTACAAATGAATATTCCACAACCTAAAAAACATTTCATGACTCGTTTTGGCATTCCACTCAGCATCATCATAATTACTATAGGAATTCTTATTTTTGCAAGTTGGAATTCAATTCGTTCCTCGACAAATGTCGAAGTCGTCACAGTTGTTATGAGAACTATTCAAACAAATAAGCCACAAGTAAATACCGCCGAGCAGAGCTTAGTTATTCAAGCTCCCGGATGGGTTGAAGCTGAGCCGTATTCAATCTACGCAGGCGCACTGACTGAAGGAATCGTCAAAGAAGTACTCATTCTTGAAGGTGATAAAGTCAAAAAAGGACAAACAATAGCCAAACTCGTTGATGAAGATAAAAAACTTGCACTCAAAACTGCCCTTGCAAATGAAGAACTTTGGGAAGGCAAAGTGCTGGCTGCAAAAGCAAAAATAGAGGAAGTTACTGATGAATATACGCGAAAGAAATTGCTTGCAGATTCTGGCTCACTCGCGAAAGGTCCTGTTGAACGATTACGTTTGCGCCTTTTAACCGAAGAAGCGAATCTTGCTATTGTTAAAGCATCTCTGAAGGATGCAATTATCACAAAGGAAACTGCGCAACTCGCATATGATCGTTGCACTATAGTCTCACCAATCGATGGTGTTGTGATTGAACTCATGGCTTGGCCTGGGTCTGTTATTGCATTTGATGGAGCCGGTCATTCGTCGCATATTGCCCACATGTATGAACCAACAAATTTACAAATACGCGCCGATGTGCCACTGGCGGATGCTTCACAAGTAGGTGTCGGGCACCCCGCAAAAATTATTGTGGATGTCCTTCCAAACAGAATCTTTGAAGGTGAAGTAGTACGATTCGTACATCGTGCTGATCAACAAAAGAATACTGTTGAAGCAAAAATTAAAATAATTGATCCCTCAGATTTACTAAAACCAGACATGCTCGCAAGGGTCAAAATTTTGCAACCAAAACTTCATGAAAGTAGCGAAGGTACTTGGTCCGAACAACGTGCATTTATTCCAATTGAGGCCATCGAAGATCTAAAAAAACCTTCTGTTTGGATAGTTTCGAATCTCGACAAGGGGTCAGGAACTGCTGAGCGCCGAACGTTGTTGCTAGGGGAGAATGAATTTGACGGTTGGATTGAAGTACTTTCTGGCGTGTCTACTGGAGACAAAATTATTCTGAGTGACCCCCCTCTTGTAGACGGAGATATTGTAAGAATTGAAAGAAAGCATTAGTTATGACACTCATTAAATGTACAAAACTAACAAAACAATATAGCCGTGGAAGCGATCGAATCACTCCACTAAAAAACTTAGATTTAGAAATTGAACGCGGCAAATTTATCGCACTAATGGGTCCCTCAGGATCCGGCAAAACAACACTTTTAAACCTACTTGCTGGCATAGACCGTCCAAGTAAAGGTGAACTCATTATCGATGGCTCTCCAATCCATACGCTCAGTCGAAATTCGCTCGCGCAATGGCGTGCGCAACACATTGGTTACATATTTCAACTCTACAATCTTATTCCAGTTTTAACTGCATATGAAAATATAGAACTGCCTCTTCTTCTTCATAATATTTCTCGAAAAGAACGACATAAACGTGTATCGAACGCACTTGATATTGTTGGCATTAGTGACAGATATAAGCACTACCCAAGGCAACTCTCTGGCGGCCAAGAACAACGCGTAGCAATCGCAAGAGCAATTGTAGTTGAGCCAACTATTCTTTTGGCAGATGAGCCAACTGGTGACCTTGACCGCGAAACAGGCACAGCAATTATGAACATATTGCGGAAGTTGCAAGAAGAACAAGGCCAAACCATTGTGATGGTGACGCATGACCCTCACACGACAAAGTGGGCAGATATACTTTTGCACCTTGAAAAAGGACAACTCACTGAACAGGTGGCAACATGAGAATATTCCGCGTGATTCCCACTGTTATCAAACAGATTATGCGCTCGCCCATTCGTTCATCTCTTACACTTGGTGGGATTTCTATCGCTATGTTCCTTTTTGTTGTAGTTGAATCGATGCAAACTGGGGTAAAAGAGGCTACTGAAATAACTGCTGGTGAAACGAATCTTATTGTGTACCGTGAAAATAGATATTGCCCTTTCACAAGCCGCCTTCCTCAATACTATGAAGATCGAATCAAACAAATTGATGGTGTTGCAAGTGTTATGCCAGTTCAAATTCATGTTTCGAACTGTGGTGTATCGCTCGATGTCGTGACATTTCGAGGCATCCCTCGAGATACCATTGCATTCGCAATTGCAAAAGATAGCGTAATTTCTGATGATGAAATATATAATTGGAAACGACGGGGCGATGGAGCAATCGTCAGTTCATATCTAGCCAAAAAACGTGGGATTAAAGTCGGTGACCGTTTTTCAGCCGCAGGAATTGAAGTCTTTGTTGCTGGCATTCAGGAAACCAATCAAGTCCAATACAAAAACGTTGCTATCGTGCATCTTCCATTCTTACAAGAATCGTCTCGAAAAGGTGGAACAGGCACGATCGTGACACAGTTCAATGTTCAAGTAAACGATCCAAATGAACTCGATATTGTTGCGTCATCCATTGATGATACCTTCGCACATGATGAACGCCCGACTTCAACATTTCCAGAAAAATCATTTGTTGGTAGAGCTGCGCGCGATATTGTGCAACTCTCACAAGTTGCAGGCATTCTTTCATGGGGGGCACTTGCTGCAGTCTTTGCGCTCATTGCGAATGCCATAGTCCTTGCAATGCGTGATCGTGTTCGCGATCATGCCGTGCTTCAAACACTTGGATATAACAGCTGGCTAATTGGATGGATGGTACTCCTTGAGGGCATATCCATTGCTCTCATAGGTAGCATTATTGGTGGAACAGCCGCATTTTTAACTGTTCAACTTGGACAATTCACAATATCGATGGAAGGGGTTAACATTGAGATGGCCACTGAACCCACTGCTGCGCTTATAGGAATCATCCTTGCACTAAGCCTAGGCCTTTTTGCAGCACTTATTCCGGCGTTACGCTTAGCACGAACTGACATCGCATCCTGTTTCCGAGCTGTATAAAGAGTTACTTATGAAATTTTTACCTTTTGAATATGCAACTCGAAATCTTGGTCGATCACCGATGCGACTGGTGCTAACTGTTTTTGGTAGCGGACTTGTAGTTCTACTTATTATGATTGCTAGTTCGTTTATGATTGGCATGCAGACAACATTTGCAGTCAGTGGTTCTGACCAGAACATCATGCTACTTGGAGCTGGAAGTGTTGAAAGTGTCGAACGCAGTGAAGTTGCTATGGATACCGCAGGTATAGTTGCTGCAAGCATCAACGGGTTTCGAAAACATGCAGGCATTGAAGGCGTGTCACCAGAAGTGCATATTCAAATGCCCATTCAAGTTGATGGTGAAGATCGACTTGTGCTAATTCGCGGAGTTCGTCCAGAAGCATTCCTTGTGCACGATCAAGTTCAAATCACGCATGGTATCGCTCCAAGAAATGGCCAAAATGAAATGGTTATTGGAAAACTTGCTGCGACTACTCTTGGATACATCGAAGCAAATCATGCCATTGGGTCACAAATTAAGCTTGATGATGATTTATATACTGTCTCAGGAATTATGTCCTCAGGCGGAGGTATCATCGAAGGTGAAATTTGGACATCACTTACCGACTTACTGATTACAAGTCAGCGTGACACTCTCTCGTGCATCATCGTCGCATTAGATTCTGCGAAAAAAACTGAACTTCAAATGTTTGCAGCAAGCAGAATCGATTTAGAACTTGCTGCAATCTCTGAAGAGGAATATTTTTCAGCGCTTGCAAACTTTTATAAACCTATTGAAATCATTGTTGTCATTACGTGCGCAATGATTGCCTTTGGTGGTATGCTCGGCGGCTTCAACTCTACTTACGCTGCATTTGCGAGTCGCGTTCGTGAAGTTGGAACACTTCAAACCCTTGGCTACCAACGAGGTGCCATCGCGTGGTCACTTGTACAAGAATCGGTGCTCTCAGCATCCATGGGTGCTGCCATTGCGTGCACCATCTCAATTTTTCTACTTGATGGATTTGCTGTACGGTTTTCCATGGGGACTTTCACATTATCAATGACATCAGGAGTCGTTGCGCTCGGCATTGGATCGGGCTTGCTACTTGGCGTGATTGGGGCAGCAGCTCCAGCACTTCGCTGTCTTCGCTTACCAATACCCGAAGCATTACGTGCTTCAGAATAATCTTAAAGGAATTCAAATGAAAATAATATTATTAACCACAATCCTCACACTTATACTTTCAGGATGCGAAAGGACTAGTGAACAAAAAATACCAAATGTACCAATTACAACTGACTTGCCTTCAGCATTTTTTACGAAAGATAGACCAGCAAATGTACAAGACTTAGTCGCTGTAAAAAAGACAGCGAAGAAAGGAGATGATGTAACATTTCTGGCTCGTATAGGAGGTCGAAAAAATGCTTCGTTTGTTCCAGAAATTTCAATAATGTATGTAGCTGATCCCGCACTGCTTTCCTGCGAAGTGATGAGTGAGGATGATCATTGCTCAACACCAGAAGATTATTGCTGTGAAGATTCAGAAAGGCTGAAAATGGGGCTTGGAGCAGTTCGCTTTCTGAATGCACATGGGGATATATACCCATTTTCTATAGACGGAAGTAACGGACTTGAGATTCTAAAGTATGTGGTTGTTGAAGGTAAGGTTAATGATATTAATGAGGATGGGAACTTTGTCGTTGACGCCTCACAAATATGGGTTGGAGGAAAACCTCATTTTGGTGATTTAAGAGCAGGAAGTGGTGAATAAGATAGGAAAAGCATTCCCTGCCTGATACGATTAACATCTATGTCAGATGAATATTCTGAAAATCGAGGTTTTCGCAGTTTTAGTCAATTAATTCGACCATGGAGTGGACAGATTACCGTGGTTGTGGTCCTTGTTGCTATCCTCGCTCTTGCGGACATGGTACTTCCATGGGCGCTAGCGCTACTTGTCGATAACGTTTTTCCTGCACTTGCAAATGGCGAAGGTGGCTGGGACTTACTCTCGATAATTCTTATTTCACTTTGTGCAATTTATGTCATGCGCAATGTGTTGTTCTACATAAGCAGAATGATTTCCGTACGAGTCAGCGAGCACGTATGTTTTAACTTACGTCAACGTCTATTTGATCATATGCAGCAACTAGGAATGGACTTTTATAAAGCAAACCGTCCAGGCAAAATTAGCTCGCGAGTGATGGATGATACATTTCGAATCCAAACATTCATCCAAGACAAGCTCCCCACACTAATGCGATACATCATCGAGTTTCAAATACTGCTTGTGCTTCTGTATGTCGTAAACTGGAAACTTGCTCTTGCCAGTACAATCGTGCTCCCACTTCACTTGTGGACATACAAAAAATTCTATTTGCCAATTAGAGATAGCCATCACAAGGCCCAGGAGCACTTAGCTGAAGCCCACGGAAACCTTGTAGAAACTTTCATGGGAGCGCAAGTAATCAAAGGTTTTTCAGCAGAGAAACGAGAATCAGAATCATTCCTAGAAACGATTCGCGCAGGCCGTGAAGATCAAATCAAAACAAAGAAATTTCAGTTTGCCCAAAAAGTAATTGCTGATTTGCTTGTTGGTGCAGGCACAATCCTATTGCTTGGGTATGGCGCATGGGAAGTGTATGCAGGGAGCATGACCATTGGATTGTTTCTCATGTTCTTTTGGTATGTACGTATGATGTACCCAGCTGTGCTTGAGATTATTAGCGGCACAGGTCATTTTTCACAAACCTCCGCGAGCGTTGATCGCGTTCTCGATATGCTCGATGAACCTATTGATTCTATTGCCTACGATATGAGAACTAGAACGCAAACGATTCAACTTGTAGGACCAATAGAAATGAAGAATGTTTCATTCCAATATGATGAAAATACAGAGGTTCTCGAAAACATAAATCTCATTGTTGATGCCGGTGAACACATTGCAGTGACAGGCCCAAGCGGCGGTGGCAAAAGCACTCTCATGAGTTTACTACCCAGATTTAATGATCCAACTATGGGTTCAATTACGATTGGCGGACATGATATTAAAGACATGCGATTGCAAGATGTACGCGGAATGTTCGGCGTTGCTTTTCAAGACGCATTCCTATTCAATTCAACAATTCTAGATAACCTTCGATATGCGAGACCTGGCGCCACTGCAGAAGATATTGTTGCAGCTTGCCGAGTTACAGGTGCGCACCAGTTCATCGAAAGACTTCCAAAAGGATACGACACCCGTATTGGCGATGGAGGCGTAGAACTGTCACATGGGCAAAAGCAACGAATAAACCTGGCGAGGGCTCTTGTCAGGAAGCCGCAAACCCTTGTTATTGACGAGATTACAGCTTCAATCGAGGCCTCTGAAGCGCAACGAATTATTAAAGAAGTCCTAGACCATATGTCTGGTAGAACCGTCATAATAGTCAGTCATGATCCTACTGTGATAGGACTTGTCTCAAGGGTGATTACACTCGATCAAAAAACTATTATGCATGACCAGAAAAATAATGAATCAACTTTAAAGCACCCGGCGGCTAAGCTAGGAGCCCTGCTTCTTTCTGCAACACTTTGCGCTGCTTCAATTGGTTGCTCATCGACGACAACAACTAGCGCGTTCACAATGGAAAACCCTCGTAGTAATGGCATTGTGATGGAGATAGATGAAACTGTCGATTTTGAAGAATTAGCGAATGCAATTGATGCTATTGTTGGTGAACCACAAATAGGTTCATATTCACAAGATATTGAACAGCCGGTTTCGCCTGATGAAATTTCTCCTGAAGAAATTGCAGAACTTATTCCCGAACAAGAAATAGGCCAAGTTACTCCACATCATATCTACATACCGTTGCAGCAAATGAATGCAGCTGAAATTGGTGAGTTGATTGAACTTGTAGCAACTAAACTCCATGTAAAAGGATATGCTCACTCTAGTCAAATGCTCGACGGCGTGCTCTCTATTCCACCCGACGGCACTACGGAGCACCTATCAGTTGCAAAAAAAATGGATGGGACGACATACATCATTCGGCTTGGTTATAAATTGTTCCAAAGTCAACCTCCTCATATCTGGGCTGAGGGAATTCAAATTACAGGAAACAATTTATCTCGCAATATAGATGTTGACTCAGTCCAACAATTTGTAAAAGAAACAATTGCAACACTTGAATCCCGCAGAGCTAGTTTAACAATTGGCGATTTGGGCAGTGAAGTTGTGCAACTGAGTTACACAGATGCTGCAACTGCCGTTGAACTTCTTAAGGGATACGGAATCACCACTTTTGCAAAACCTTCTGAAATACCTGCCGATATTAATTGGGACCAACTCCCCTATGTTGTTTCAGTGCCTGACCCAGCCCCCGAAAATACAGGGCTTGTTGGCGGCAATGCACAAGCTGGGGCATTTGGAATGTCAATGGTGCCTAATACAGCAAGTCCATTAACTTCGAATCTTGTGTCATCACCGACAACTCAACTTATAGTGTTCTTCGATAAAGCGCACCCTGAGCACTTCAGTGATATAAACCAACTCTTGAACAAATACATTGATCGGCCTGCTCGCCAAATTTTCATTGAAGGCATGGTGCTAGAAATCAACGAAGATGGCTTAAAAGACTTAGGTATTGACTGGAATCTCACTAATACGCCAAATGGAATCATTGGCATCGATGCCGGACAACTCAACCCAACTACAACTAACGATACGCTAAGTGCTGTTCTCTCTGGTATAGATTTATCGAACCCATTTAGCAATGCGAACAATTGGCTACTTGGAATGGATCTTCGCGCATTAATCCGAGATGGCAAAGCAGAAATCCTATCCAGACCAAGCGTGCTCACATTAAACAACCGGCAATCGACGATTCGAGTCGGACAAGATATCCCAATTGCTACAAGCACCTCTGGTATGGCAAATGCAGACACTCTTTCGTTCAATTTTAAATATTTGCCCACAGGAATTATGTTGAATATTCGGCCACGTATTACTGCAGATGGCAGCGAAGTCAGCATGCTAATTGACACGATGGTATCGTCAACGGTGCCCGGCCAAGATTTAGAGATTCGTGATACTAATGATCAGCTCCTAGCTTCTGCTCCTACTATTTCAAGTCGACGAGTGCAAACATATGGAAGGATTCCAAACGACACCCCATTCATTATTGGTGGACTGGTCAGTAAGGAGCAACACACCATACTCGACAAAGTACCTCTGCTTGGGGACTTGCCTTTAATTGGGGGATTATTCCGTGGCGAAAAAACAACAAATGACAAAACAGAAGTCATCATAGTATTGACCCCCCATGTACTTCCAGACACTGATCGCATTCTGAGTGCAATGCCAAAAGATGACCCAAGATTTGATAATGTGGGTAATGAATTATTCAGAGATTCTTATCGGATTAGACAAGAGGATGTTTTTGACCTTGCGTTCTTAGAAAAAAATGAGCCGCTGCAAATCTATAAGAAGATTGCAGCTGATTTGATTACAGAAAATTACACGTATGCAAATGACCCTGCTTTTAGATCATTTGCGAATGGACATTTTCCTGGCGAATCTATTCTTGTGACTCGTATGGTGTATGAAATCATTAAGCGCAGAAATCTGGCTGGAAATATTCTTGCCGACCGCCTCGCATTCTTTAAACAAGAAGCAGCAAATGGAATGGGGGTTGAATTCATAGATCAATCATTAATGAACATAACTGGATTCGATGATCCAAATGATTTCTTTAACCAAGGAGTGGACAAAGCACTCACGATTACATTCGAAGAAGGTATAGCCGTACCATTTATACATGTTGTTCCTTGCCATAATGAGAAAGAGCAGAAAGAACTGTTAC